>JALOTS010000060.1 GCA_025457785.1 Pontiellaceae bacterium
TCAATGCCGGAGATCGGGTCGTGCATGGCGGAGTGACCTACCAGGTAACGGCGCTCCCAGCGGAGACGCACACCTACCGCACGGCGGTGCGGGTGCAAATGGCGGTAGTCGAATGAGCCATTATACCTACCGGGTGAAAGCGGTTAATGCCTCCGGATCTTCCGCTTACGGAAATCCGGTGACGGTTGCAATTTCAGGGTCACCGGCCGGTTGCCACATTGACGAACCGACCGGCAGCGTGACCAAAAATCTGGGGGACACTCTCCTTGTAAAAGTCAGCGCCTCCGATCCTGACGGGGTTGAGCGGGTCAAGATTTACCTGAGCGGGGTGGAAAAGATGAGCGATTCCAGTTCTCCGTATGAACTCAGTCTGCCGCTTACGAATGCCGGAACATTTACCCTGACCGCGAAGGTTAAGGATCTTCTGGGAAATTATACGGACTCGGACAATTCCCGGACGATCACGGTGAACGGCGGAACAACCACGACGGTCACATTCTATTCGGTGGGTGTGCATGACGGCTATGTTGATGAGTCGTCCGAAACCTCCAATGTCGGCGGAACCAACGTCGCGACACTGACTACGGGAACTGCATTGCGCGTGGGGGACACGGGGGCTCGGAAACAGCGCAAGTCGATTGTTTCCTTCGACACCTCAACTCTTCCGGATACGGCGGTCGTTACCGCAGCCACACTGAAGCTGAAACGGGGCGGAGGCATCGGAACCCCGACCTCTCTGGGCTCTCTCATCGTTGATATTAAAAACATAAGTGCCGGCTTCGGCACGAGCCTCAATCTGGAGAAGATAGACTTTGAGGCAGCGGCCAGTGCATCCAGTGTCGGCACACTGAATTATCCAGCGACGACAAACGCCTGGGCGACCGCCGCTCTCAATACGAACGGAACCGCCCGGATCGCCAAGACCAATCATACGCAGTTCAGAATCCGTTTCGCCACGGATGATGATAATGATTCTGCGGATGACTACCTCGGTTGAAGTTACATACCAGTAAATAAAAACAACCACCCTCTGAGGCATAGTCTCCGCAGAGGGTGGCTGGAACGACACTCAGGGGTCTGCTTTCGATTCGCCCCGCGATTTGCTCTGGATAAGATTGGAAATCAAACAGAAGGAGGATGTCGGAATGAAAAAATCAGTGTTGTTTATTGCAGCAGCGCTGCTGCTGGCAGGCGGCTTGACTGCCAATGGTTCAACTGATGGCGACACAGGACCGATGGTCTGGGCTGTCTATTACCCATGGTTCCGGGATGTGTACCCATTTGACCCCGGCGTACCTCGAAACAGTGTGGAGAATTTAACCAGGGACCGAATCGACTTGAAGAACAGAGTGAAAGCCGATTGGCTGGCTGAGTTCACCGATAACCCCATTGGACCGGCCGACATGGGCGGATACGGGATGTTCTCTTACGACAAGATCGCGCTTAAGCTCCAAGTGGAGCAGGCACTGGACGCAGGCATCGACGGTTTTATTACGTACTACCGCGGATTGGACAAGAGCACGGGCTACAAGCTGCCGCACTTTACCGAAGGGGCGATCAAACTGCTGTTTGAGGCTGTCAATGAGGTCAACGCGGCGCGAGGCACCAACTTCCGCATCGCGATGCATCTCTCGGTTCAGGCGGCCTACGAGCAAAGAGACGGCAAGAGCGCCCCGGATCGCCTGGCCGAATGGACCGACCGCTTTCTGGCACAATTCGGCGCGGAAAATGCGCTTATGCGGATCGACGGAAAGATGCTCGCCGTGGCGTACTCTACGGCTTATAACGGGTACTTCCCTCCGAGTTCATGGAGCATTTACCGGAGTAAGTTCAAGGACAAGCTGTACATGGTGGCAGACAACGGCAGCGCGAACGACTACGCCGACTACCTGACACACTTCGACGGAACGATCAATCGAAGCTTATCTGACGATGCGACCAGCATCAGCAACTTCCTGAAAAGAGGTCAGAACGTTGCCGCCAGCGGCAAGCTGTGGGGCGGCGAGGTGAGGCCGAATGAAAAAAACGTGAATAGTCAGCGCAACAATACTGCGTTTTTTACGGCGACATTTTCGCGGGCTGCGGCGATCGGAGCGCGGAATTTTCTTCGCATTGTCAGTTGGAATGAATACGCCGAGTTTACCCATATCGAGCCCTCGAAAAATTACGGGCAGAGATTCCTGACGGCCGCCAAGACTGAAATCGAAAAGTGGAAGACGACAACCGCCGCCAGTTGCCATATTGACGTGCCGACGGGCAATGTGACAGTGAGTTCCGGTTCAAGTCTGCTTGTGAAAGTCAGTGCGTCGGATCCCGACGGGGTCGAACGGGTCAAGCTGTTCAACGGGACGACGGAACTGATGAGCGACAGCTCTTCGCCGTATGAAATGACTCTGACCAATCTGACCGCGTCGTTTACGCTGACCGCGAAGGTCAAGGATTTGCTGGGGAACTATACGACCTCGGACAATTCCAGAGTGATTACGGTGGGGGGCACGCAGACGGCGACCGTTCCGTGGGTAACCAACCTGACGCTGTCCGCAGCGGGAACAAGTCTCACGAACGCGGGGCTGGTTGTCGGGAACGTCTCTTCCAACTACCACGCCACCGTTGCGGCCGGCAGGATATTCAGTCAGACTCCCGGCGGCGGAGTGGTGACGAATCGCGGGTCCCCGGTTGATCTGGCGGTTTCACGCGGTCCTTCCACCGGCACGACGGTCACATTCTACTCCGTAGGTGTGCATGACGGGTATGTGGATGAATCATCCGAAACCTCCAATGTCGGCGGAACCAACAATGCTACGCTGACCACGGGAACCGCATTGCGCGTCGGGGACACGGGGGCTCGGAAACAGCGTAAATCGATTGTTTCCTTCGACACCTCAACCCTTCCGGATACGGCGGTTGTTACCGCAGCCACGTTGAAACTGAAACGGGGCGGAGGCATCGGAACTCCGACCGGTCTGGGACTCCTTACCGTTGATATTAAGAACGTGCCCGCCGGATTCGGTACGAGCCTTAATCTGGAAAATATAGACTTCGAGTATGCCGCCAGCAAATCGGATGTCGGCACGCTGAGTTATCCGGCGGCAACCAACGCCTGGGCGATCGCCGCTCTCAATACGAACGGAACCGCCCGGATCGCCAAAACCAATCATACGCAGTTCAGGATCCGTTTCGCCACGGATGACGACAACGACACCGCCGATGATTACCTCGGGTTCTATTCCGGAGAAAACGCGAGTTCGACCAACCGGCCGATCCTCGAAGTCACCTATCAATAAGCAAAGGCAAACCCTCTGCGGAACAGGTTCCGCAGGGGGTGCCGGTAAAGAAGTCAAGTTAAGGAAATGTTATTAAACGAAAGAATGGGTCATGATTAAGAATATGTTTATTATGAGCAGGTTAGGCAGGATGCTGGCGGTTTTTGCGCTTATGGCGGCGGCCGGGTTCAGTGTTTACGGCGGCGATGTGATTGGAAAGATCACCGTCGGTTATCAGGGGTGGTTCTCCTGTGCAGGTGATGGCTCTCCGCTGAACAAATGGGTGCACTGGAGTAAAACGACGGGAACCACTCCGTCGGCTGGAAATGTTCACTTTGAGCTGTATCCTGATGTGCGTGAGTATGCGTCGTCATCACTTTATCAAACCTCACTTTCAGATCTTCGAAATGGAAGCAAAGCGAAACTTTTTTCTTCGTACAGCACGAATGTTGTCAGAAAGCACTTTGAATGGATGCAGACCTATGGAATCGATACGGTGGCCCTCCAGCGTTTCGGCGTGGATATGGATTCTTCTTCCGTCGTATCGTATAGAAACGGAATCCTTACCCGGGTTAAGGATGCCGCAGCGGCCTATGGCCGGAAATTTTATGTTATGTATGACCTTACGGAATGGCCGAATTTCAAAACGGAAATGAAATATGATTGGACCAACCGGGTTAAATCGCTGAATATCACCAATTCCAGCGCTTATGCCAAGGAGAGTTCAAAGCCCGTTGTCTGTATTTGGGGCGTTGGCAAAGAGGTCGGCGATACTACCTCCTGGAAGGATGTCATTAACTTTTTCAAAGGTCAGGGCTGCTATGTGATCATCGGCGTTCCGCGGCAATGGCGTACGGACAGTCCCACCAGTGCCTATACGAATGCAAATATGATTTCTCCGTGGACAATTGGCGGATATACCACCGACAACGATATAGATAATTATGGAAAACGTATGAGGGATGATAAGGCTCTTTGCGACCAGCGCGGACAGGCTTATCTGCCGGTTGTATTCCCTGGATTTGCCTGGTCCAACTGGAAGCCCGGCAGCACAACCGGCGATCGAAATGAGTTTCCCCGCCGGCACGGCAATTTTATGTGGCGGCAGTTCGCCAACATCCGCAGCAATAATATTACGAGCGTCTATGTGGCGATGTTCGATGAATACGATGAAGGCACCGCCATTGCCAAAGCGGCTGAAAACAGCCAAATGATCCCGTCCAATCAGTATTTCCTGACACTGGATGCCGACGGCACCGCCTGTTCGTCCGACTTCTATCTCCGTCTTACCAAAGATGGCGGCAACATGATTAAGAACAGAGGGACGCTGCAGTGGACGCACCCGACCACGCATACGGGCGGCTCGGCATCCTCCAGTTGCCACATTGATACGCCCGCCGGAAACGTGACCAAAAGCGCGGGGGAAGCTCTCTACGTGAAAGTCAGCGGATTCGATTCCGACGGAGTTGACCGGGTCAAGATTTACACCAACGGAGTGGAAGTCGCCAGCGACACCAGTGATCCTTACGAGTTCAATCTGACGGTTCCTCAGGCGGGATTTACACTGACCGCGAAAGTCAAGGATGTTCTGGGAAACTATACGGCATCAGACAACTCGATAGTCGTGACGGTGATTACCTCACAGCTTGCAACATTTACTTCGGTCGCTGCACACGACGGGTACGTGGATGAATCGTCATCGACCTCCAATGTGGGCGGAAGCATTAACGCAACCAACGTGACAGGCGCCGGATTGCGCATCGGGGACACGGGCGCGAAAAAACAGCGGAAATCGATACTCTCCTTCGACACCTCATCTCTTCCGGATACGGCCACCGTGGTTTCGGCTACTCTGAAGCTGAAATGCGGTTTGATTACCAACACTCCATCTGTTTTGGGGTTAATTACGGTTGACATTAAAAACACATCAACCGGTTTTAACGGCAGTCTGGCGCTGGAAAGCATGGATTTCCAGGCATCCGCCAGCATGTCCGGTGTCGGCACCCTGGACTATCCGACAGGAGTCGGCGCCTGGGCAATCGCCAGTCTCAACACAAACGGAACCTCCAGAATAGCCAAAACCAGCCATACGCAGTTCAGGCTTCGCTTTGCCGGCGGTGATGACGGCGACGCTGCCGATGACTACCTTGGATTCTATCCGGGAGATGCCGTGACTGTAGCCGACCGTCCCGTACTCGAAGTCAGGTATCAGTAATATCCAATAAAAAAAGATCCGTTCAAATTTGACTGGATGGTCGGAGCGGGGTGTGGTTTTGCATGGGAAAAACCTCGGAAAACAGGGCCCATGATCTGAGCCTGAAAGGCGAAAGAGGCTCCGCGAACGAGGAGCAACAAAGAGGCAACCGAGCCGAAGGCGAGCTGGGCTTTGCGGATGAAAAGCAACGAAGTGGTAATTTAAAATTTGCTGATTTCCAAGGCTTGGTTCTGAAAATTGAAACTTTTCGCTCCGCAAACAAATATGCTGCCGCTTTAATGGAGGGATTTCCGATGACAACGAAAGAATTAGCGATCCAGACCATCAACCGCCTGCCGGACAGCGCCGACTGGATGCAGATTGAAGAACGCATCCGCTTCGTCGCCGGTCTGCGCAAGGGACTTTATGAACTCGACTGCGGCGAAGGCATTGCGCACAGCGTGGTTAAAGAGGAGTTCGCGGAATGGCTTTCCAAATAATCTGGTCACCCTCCGCCCGTTGGGATCTCATGGATTTGCAGGATTACTCAGAATTCCAAAGGCTGGAATTGGCGCGGGTATAAAATAACCAATAACGATAGCTATTCGGCAATCATCAATCGGCATTGGGAAATCGATAAGTTGTTTTTATTTTAAAAGTAAAAGATTCCAGCGTTTGGAAAAATGATGCAAAGTTCCCGCCTGTAAAACAGGAAACTTTTGAATGATGGGTAAACGGTTTATGACGGCGGGTTTTTTCGCACTGCTGCTGTACAGCGGTGCGTTCCGCGTTTCGGCATCCTGTCTGACAGACGGATTCCGTACGCCGCCTTATCAATGGCAGATTAATCAGGCACTGGAAAGGCTGAAAAATCCGGACGCTTCGGTGCGGGCGGGCGCGGCTGAACAGCTCGGCTTTATGCGGGCTTACGGTGAGGCGCAGGCGGTTGCGGTTCTAACCGCCGATCCGGACGCCGCAGTGCGGCGTGAAGCGGTGATGGCGCTCGGATGGATAGGCAGTAGAGACTCCATTGCACCGTTGACCGCCGTGCTCACTGATTCCGACTGGACTGTCCGGCAGGCCGCCGCCGTTTCGTTGCAGAATCTGACCGGTATCCCGTTTGCGTTCGATGCACTCGCCGATGAGACAAATCAAAAACGCCGGATTGCTGAATGGCAAAAGACCTTTACCTCTGCGGATATTGAAAAGGAAGCGCTGGCGGTTTTGGCTGATCCTGCCGCCGATTTTTTCACCAAGGCGGATCGAATCCGTGCCGCCGGAACCTTCGACTGTAAAACGGTTGCGCCCGCGCTGGTTGAGGCGCTCAGGCCGTATTTGTCAAAAAAATATCCAGGCGATAATCTTGAACGTCTCTACACTCCGGCCAGTCCGGCGGTGGATGCCCGCCCCGAGCGGGCCTTCGTTCAGGCCGGTTTGCGTGCGCTGGGGCGTATCGGTGGAAAGGAGGCGGAGGCGTTTCTCATCCAGATGCTGGAAACCAACGTAAACTGGGCCTGCTATGCTGCTGAAGCACTTGGCGACTGCGGTTCCGGCACGGCGGTTCAGGCTCTTCTGCGCAATTATCCGCTGTTTGCCTTTAATCTCGACCATCCGCGGGCGTTTGAAACGTATAAAAAAGTCGTCGAAAAATTTCCCGCCCATGATGCTCCCCATCTGCTGGCCGTCGATCGTATCCCGCGCACCGCCTATGAAATTCTCTTTGCGCTCAGCCGGCTGGATCTCTCCCGTCATACGAAAGAACTCGAAGCCATCACTCCGTATATTCTTTCAACGGTTCCCAATTCGCTGGATGCCACCATTGTTTACAGCAAAGAACCGTGGGCCATGATTTTCGGATATCTGCTGGAAACCGCCGGGGTTCGCCGGCAAGCCGCCGATGCCGCGTTTGCAGCGCTGGGAATCAGCGGACGTTCCCTGCCGGATCATTTCCTTTTCAAAGACGAATTCATGCACGAAGCTCTGAAAAATCTGGATAGCGGCAATTCCCGGCACGCACCGTACGCCGGGCTCATTCTGCTCTGTACCGCGCAGAAAAGCGATATTCCCGATCTGATCAGACTGCTCGATCATCCGGACGGCTGGATTAAAATTGATGCAGCAAAAACATTGATGCTGCTGGATACGCAGGAGGCCGTTGCTCCGCTGATCACCCGGCTGAACGAGACGCAGGATGATGCCGGGTACGGCTATGGCATGGATTTTAAACGGTTCAAATTCAACCGCATCGACGAAAAAAAACTGCCCGGCGAAGGCTATGACGAATACAGCGATCCGTCACCGCGCTTTAAGGAAGCCTGGCTGCGCGCACTCGGGCATCTGAAAGCCCCTGAGGCGCTTCCGGTGCTGATCAATTATCTGAACAACGACCGCAACGCACTCGAAATTCAAGCCTCCGCCGCGCTGGCGCTTGATGATCTGGGCACGCCCGCCGCGCTCGATGCCTTGCAGTTGGCAGAAGCCGGTCATCCGGTTCATGTTGTTCAACTGATCGCCCGCGAAGCCCTCCGGCGCAATCAGATCGCGCAACAACAAATGCCGCCGGATGAAAAAACTGAATTCATTGAGCAGTGTCCGGTGCCGGACGGATTACCTGCCGAGCTGGTTTTCATTAAAGGCGATCGCGTGCCGGGAAATAATGAGGAGGTGTCCAAAGACATAACCGCCTATTCCACCACTGACGGCGGTCCGACCTATCGCCTCGGCAGAAATATTTTCCGCATCAGAACCGGTGATCCGGAGAAATCGCTTCAGCAACTGACGCACTTCACCTCCGGGTATGTCGCCGATCTGGAGGTTTCCTATGACGGGAAAAAACTGCTGTTTGCACACAGCACAATGGCTCCTGATCCCTGGTTTCATATTTATGAAATGAATGCGGACGGCACCGGCCTGAAGCAGTTGACCTTCGGCCCTTATCACGACGTGCATCCGAATTTCATGCCCGATGGACGGATCGTTTTCACTTCAACCCGCAGCGGGATTCGCGATGAATATCACGGCTATCCCGCCAACGGTCTCTCCGTGATGAATGCCGACGGTTCCGATATTCATCTGATCGGTTTTAATATCGGGCGGGATGCCGAACCGGTTGTCGGGGATGACGGAAAAATCCTTTTTACCCGTCTTGAACTGTTCTATTCACGCATGAAAACCGAATGGAACCTGCTTTCGGTTTATCCCGATGGAACCAAGACCGCCACGCTGTACGGCCCGGAACGCCGGGAGATCCACTTTACGATCGGCGGGACCGATTCCATCGTAACTCCTCGCCACCGGGTGCTTCGCCTGACCCAGCCGCAGAGCTGGATCGGCGGAACCTATCTGCTCAACACCTTTAAAGGCCCGATGATTGCCGGTCCGGGCCGCAACCACGAAATCTTTCTGAATCCGGACAACCGATGGGCGATCACCACACCGTATAAAATTGATGAAACCACGCTGCTGGTTGCGGCGGGTAAGCGACCGGTTGTCATTGAACCGACCGAACAGCAGATCAAAGACAAATTAAAGCCGGGCGATCTGGATATCTATGGCTCGGTTGATCACGGACTCTACTGGATGGAGGTTTCCACCGGAAAACTCACCTTGATTTACAACGATCCGGAGCGGGCCGATTTCGAAGCACGCCCTCTGCAGCCCCGGCACGTGCCGCCGGTTCTGCCCGCCAGTCCGCTCACCCGGTCGCGCGCCTTCAGCGGAACGGTGTACTGCTCTTCGGCATTCATCACTCAGGATCCTTTCGTAAAAGAACGCGGAAAATATATCCGTGCCGTGGAAGGAATTCCTACAGTAACCCGCCACCAGACCCACGCGAGCGGCGGAGTCGCCTGGCGGAACCACGGCGGGGCGGTCGGAAGGGTATTCGGCACCGTTCCGCTCGCCGCCGACGGTTCGTTCTCGCTGGAACTTCCGTCCGACCGCTTTTTTCATATGCAGGTGCTCGACGCTGACCGCCGGGTGATGGGGAACGAACTGATCTGGCAATACGTCCGCCCGCAGGAGATCAAGGGCTGTGTCGGCTGCCATGAAAACCCCGATGAGGCGCCATCGCCGGTCGCCTTTCCGCTGGCCCAGAAACAACCTTCGGTTCAATGCTTTCCACAAGGAGACGAAATGCAGTACCGGGCGAAAATGTGGTTTAAAGGCTGGGCACCCGACGAGCGCGAGGAGCGCATGCGTACGGTGAATTCGGTCAATATCATCGGACGGAATTAAAAAATGCAGATCGAAATAGCAGGCGGAGCCATCGGCGCTGCCTGTCTCGGTGTTAATCCCGGGGAACTTATAGACTTCATTCCTGGGTGGTCCACTGTTGATATCTACCATTTTTTCCGGTTTTGGAAATCGCGTCGCAGTGGATCAGGTACTTTCTCATTTGGCACGACGTGGAAAGCGGCATCGTCTGGACAGGGGGCTTTACATTTACCCGCAGAAAAACTCGTTGACTGGACAGTTGCGGATGCCGACGGCGGATGCGGTTGCCCGCTCTTTTGCGCGTAAGCTGGGGCATTGCATTCTTTTGTCGCGTTCCTATGCTTCAATCTTTTGAGGCATTCAACTCAGATTTCCGCCACATAGGCTCGACTGCAACAGCAATTTTTACGGAGACTGCACCGATTGCGAAAAACAGGCGCGAGGCGCAGTAGTTATCCCCCAAACCGGCATTCCCGCATGGAAACATTCAAGAGGTAAACAGTCCCTGTACGCTTCTCACCGGTCACTCAAAATGCACCACCTGTGGTCACTTCAAAATGCACCACCCAAGAGTCCTTTTGTTAGCTTTTAATTTCTGTTCAGTCAAGGGTTC
>JALOTS010000330.1 GCA_025457785.1 Pontiellaceae bacterium
TGTTTTTATCAAAATAATTAGAGTCAAAATAATGGGATGAAAAACCTATACCATGAATAGAAATCATTTTGTCCTTATTTATTTTGATCACATTCCTTCTTTGGTTGCGACTGTGCCGCGCCAGGTTTTATTTGAGGAATCTATAACGGGAAAACAACTTCTTGCCACGCCTTAAATCCGTATTACAATGGAACCGGAAAAGGAAAACAGAAAGGGAACGGATTATGAAAAAAATTCTGGTTGCAGTTGATCTGTCGCAGAGCACCGGCAAGGTCGTTGAACAGGCGATGACTCTGGCAAAAAGTATGAACGCAAGCGTATGGGTTGTTCACGTCACGCCCGACAAACTTCAGGTTTATCCGGCCTCGCAGCTTTACGATTTTCCAAGCGCATTCGTCAGCGAACCGCCGGGCGACATCGAAATGGCCCGGACTCTCTGCGCAGAAGAGTACAGACGGGAGCATCAATCTCTTCTTCACCTGTCGCAGAAATTCCGAAACGCCGGCATTGCCGCGCAGGCCATTCTGATGAAAGGCGATGCCGTTGATCTGATTCTCAAACAGGCCGAAGACATGGATGTAAATATCATTGTAATGGGATCGCACGGACACGGATTGCTCCACAAAGTACTGGTCGGAAGCGTAACAGAGGGGGTTCTTCGCGGCGCGTTCTGCAACGTTTTCATTGTGCCGGTTCAGCAGAAATAACCGCAGCGGAGCACTTCTTCCCGTTTCCCTGAATGCCTTACACCCGCTCAAAACGGGCGACGCTCTCCACATGGTTGGTTTGCGGAAAAAGATCCACCGGCTGCGTGCGGACAAGCCGATAGCGTCCGCCTTCGCAAAGAAGCCGTCCGTCGCGTGCCAGTGAGGCCGGGTTGCAACTGACATAAATCACCGCCGGCGGCGCGAGTTCGCGCAGCATTTCCACCGCTTTGGGATGCATGCCCGCGCGCGGCGGATCGGTGATGACCGCATCAGGCAGCCCGAAGGCCTCCAGTTCCGCGCGGATTTTTCCGAAGTGCATCAGATCCATCTGCCGGAAGGTGCAGTTTTTCGCGCCGTGTTCCTCCGCATTTTTCTGTGCATCCGCCACCGCCGCCGCAACGAGTTCGATGCCCAGAATGCGTCCGCAATACTTCGATGCAAAAAGCGCGATGGAACCGGTTCCGCAAAACAGATCATACACCGTTTCCGAACCTTGGAAACAGGCGGCGCTCAGAATTTCGTTATAAAGTTTTTCGGCCTGCACGGTGTTGGTCTGAAAAAATGAATTCGGCGAGATGCGGCAGGTGTACTCTCCGAGACGGTCGGAAATACTCCCCTCCCCGCACAGCACAAATTCCCGGTCGCCGAAAGCCGCCATGTTTTTCCGGTCCGTCGTCGCATTGATGAACGTCGTCAGTTTGTCGCCCAGCGCGGCCTGCAATTCCGTGCAGAGTTCGCGCATCAGGGGCGCGTCATGTGTCAGCGTGATCAGATTGACCATCAGTTCGCCGGTGCGCTGACCGCGCCGGACAACAAGATTCCGCAGAAACCCTTCGTGCGTGAAGGTGGAATAAACGGGAAGCTTCCGGTTAAGGCAAAAACGGCGGACGGTTTCAACGGCCCGGTTCATCTCTTCAGACACCAAATCACAATGGCCGATGTCGATCGCCTTGGAAAAACAGCCCGGAGCATGAAAGCCGAGCGCGAAATCAAGCGGCTTTTTCAACTCGGCTTCGGGTGTATTCATCTCCTCAACGGTCAAATACCGCTGATCTGTAAAATCCATGTCGATTTTATTGCGATAGCCGAAGATCTCCTCCGCCGGAATACATTCCCGCACCTCCGGATTTTCAAACCCGCCGAGATGTTCGAGCGAATCGACCACCTGTTTGCGTTTGATGCGCAACTGCTCGCCATAGTCGAGGTGCTGCCACTTGCACCCGCCGCAAAGTCCGAAATAGATACAGCGCGGTTCGGTGCGGCGTTCCGAAAACTTCAGGATATCAGTCAACTGAGCAACCAGATACCGCTTTTTGATTTGATAAACCTGTGCGCGAACGGTATCGCCGACTGCGGCGGCGCCTTCGACAAAAACGCGAATCCCTTCTTCCAGTTTTCCGACACAGCGATTTTTATCCGCCGTGTCAAAAATCTCCGTCTCAATGAGTTGTCCTTTTTTATACATAGGCGCGAAGTTAAACCACGGAACCCGCGCCCTGTCGAAACTTTTCCAAAAAGAGAAACCGGCTCCGCCGCCCCGGAGTTATTGATAGCTGATTTCAAGCACCGGACGGTTCGTTGCCGTTGCGTTGTCGCCGGCGTAGAATCCAAGATAGTCCCCCGTGCCGTCGTTGTCGTCATCCGTGGCAAAGTAAACGCGCAGTTGCGTTTTGCCGGTCCGGTTGATTTTGGTGAGCCCCGTTGCGCTGAGACTGCCGGTTGACCACCAGTTGTTACTGGTGGCCGGATAGCTCAAGGCGGCGACATTCGCGGCATCCGCAGCGGCCTGGAAGTCCTTTATCTGCAACGTTGCGGAATTATTGAATCCACTGCCTCCCCTGATATCAACGCGAATTCCGCCGAAGTTCGTCGTTGCGCCATAGGCAGTGCCCCGTTTCAGCTTCAGGGTGGCTGACAGAACGGTGCAACTGTCCGGAAGAGAAGCGGTGTTAAACGAAACAATGCTTTTCATCTGCTGTTTTGCGGAGGTATCGCCGATGCGCAGCCCGGCCGTCCCCGTCCCGTTTGAAAGAAGCGACCCG
>JALOTS010000061.1 GCA_025457785.1 Pontiellaceae bacterium
TACGTATCGCAGGCATCCTGCCTGCCCCAAACGGCTGCACCTTTTCGAAAAGATAACTACTTCCCAAAACACTGCGCGAGGTCGGCTTCGACCGTCGTGGTCGGTGCAATATTGAATTTTTCCACCAGAACGTTCAGAACCGTCGGCGTGATAAACGCAGGCAGGCTCGGTCCGACCTTGATGTTCTTGATGCCGAGATGCAGCAGCGTCAGCAGAATACAGACGGCTTTCTGTTCATACCACGACAGCACCATCGAGAGCGGCAGGTCGTTAACACCGCAGCCGAAGGCTCCGGCCAATGCGACCGCAATCTGAATCGCCGAATAGGCATCATTGCATTGTCCGATGTCGAGCAGACGCGGAATGCCGCCGACCGTGTCCCCCGTAGCCTTGTCGCGAAGGGGGATGTCCCCGAACTCCAGCTTGTTGAAGCGGTATTTTCCGCAGGCCAGCGTGAGAATGACGCAATCTTTCGGCACCGCTTCAGCGAACTCGGTGTAGTAGTTGCGTCCGCTCTTGGCGCCGTCGCATCCGCCGATCAGGAAGAAGTGCTTGAGCGCACCGCTCTTGACCGCATCGATCACCGCCGGAGCCACGCTGAGGACTGCGTTATGACCGAACCCCGTCAGAATGGTTTTGGGTTCTTCGGTTTCAGCGAAGCCAGGGGCTTCAAGCGCCGCTTCGATGACGGGCGCGAAATTGCCGTCGGCGATGTGCTGCACACCGGGCCACTGAACGAGTCCGCAGGTGAAAATGCGGGCTTTGTAATTTTCCTTCGGCTTTTGGATGCAGTTGGTAGTCATCAGGATTGCGCCGGGGAAGGCTTCAAATTCTTCGCGCTGATCCTGCCAGGCGCCGCCGTAGTTGCCGGCGAGGTGCTTGTATTTCTTGAGCTGCGGGTAGCCGTGGCACGGAAGCATTTCACCGTGGGTGTAGATGTTAATGCCTTTGCCTTCGGTCTGCGCCAGCAGCAGCGCCAGATCCTTGAGGTCATGTCCCGAAACGAGAATCGCTTTGCCTTTCACGGCCTTGATGTTGACCGGTATCGGAACGGGATGGCCGTAGGTTTCGGTGTTGGCTGCGTCGAGCAACCCCATGACGGTCAGGTTGACTTCGCCGACTTTGAGGGCCAGCGGCAGCAGCACATCCACGGTGGCCGGGCCGTTCTTAAGAACCGCCAGCGCTTCATGGAAGAAGGCAAACACCGACGGATCTTCCTTGCCGAGGATATAGGCGTGGTCGGCGTAAGCCGCCGTGCCCTTCAGCCCGTAGAGAATCAGTTCCTGCAGGCCGGTGATGTCGTCGCCGAGCGTTTTCAGGCGGCTCTCGATGCCGACCGCTTCACCCTGTTTCGCCAGTCCGCTGAGATCTGCCGAAAAGTCGGTGGCCGAAGCTGCGCCCAGTTCACGGAGAACATCGCCGCCGCGACGGATAACTCCGGCGATATCTTCGGGATCAAAGTTGACGTTGGTGACGGTGGTAAAGAGACCTTCCATCACGTAGAGGTCGGCGGCGCGGTTTTTTTTACCTTTTGCGGCGACGGCGATCTGTTTGCAGACTTCGACCAGCAAATCCTGCAAGACGGCGGTGTCGGGATCTTTTCCGCACACGCCGAAGGCGGTGCATCCGGTGCATTTGGCGGTCTGTTCACACTGATAACAAAACATACTCATGATATTTCCTTTTGGTTTATAGTTTTCCCAATCCATGCTGAGGATTATGCTCCTTTTTGAAAACCGCACCTTGATCTGAGTCAAGTTATCAGAGATTTGGAAAATGGAATGACGGAATGTATGGAAGAATGGAATAAAAAAAGACCATTCAGCATTCCAATATTCCTCTATTCCAGCATTCCAGCTCGATTGGGGGCGCTAAGGGAAAATGATATGGACTTGCTCGGCGACATCATCATCAAGGCATGGAACGTAACTGCCGTAATGGCGCCCTACCTTCTGCTCGGATTTTTCGTGGCGGGGGTTCTCGGCACATTTGTACCGGTCACGTTCATCGAAAAACATCTGGGTAAACGCGGGCTGTGGCAGATTGTGAAAGCCTCGCTGCTCGGCGTACCGATTCCGCTCTGCTCGTGCAGCGTGATTCCGGTGGCCACATCGCTGCGCCGGCACGGGGCCGCCAAAGGAGCAACCGTTTCGTTTCTGACCTCCACACCGCAGACCGGCGTGGACAGCATCGCCGCCACCTGGGGACTGCTCGGGCCGATTTTTGCGGTATTTCGCGTGCTGGTCGCCTTTATCACCGGGGTCGTTTGCGGAACAGCCGTCGAAGCCTTCACCCCGCCCGCCGAAGAAGCGGAGAACGGCTGTGATGACGACCACTGTCCAACCTGCAACCGGAAATGCGGCACGGGCAGATGGAAGCAGGTTTTTACCTACGGCTTCGGCGTTCTGCCGCGCGACATCGGACGCGCCCTGCTGCTCGGTATTCTGATTTCCGGCCTGCTCGGCGCACTCGTTCCCGAGGATTTCTTCACCCGTTACCTGAGCTCCGAATGGCTTTCCATGCTGGCGGTGCTGGGGCTCGGCATTCCGCTCTACGTTTGCTCGACCGGTTCGATTCCGATTGCGCTGGCCATGATCGGCACGGGGCTGTCGCCCGGCGCGGCGCTGGTTTTTCTGATCACCGGACCGGCCACGAATGCGGCAACCATTACGACCGTACTGAAAACAATGGGCCGCCGCGTTGTTACAATTTACCTGATCACCCTTGCCGGATGCTCGCTCTCCGCCGGATGGCTGCTCAACCGCATTCTAACCGCACAGGTCATCACCGAACACGTTCACCGGCATACCGCCGGAACCGGCCGGTTTGAACAGATCTGCGCTCTAATCCTGACCGGCATACTGATTTCCGCCGTCATCCCCCGCAAAAAGAAAAGCTGCTGCCATGAACACTGACCCCTATCTGCTGATCCGCAACGCAAAATTTTTCTCCGGTTTGTCCGAATCCGCCTGCAAACGGCTGGCCGGACTGAGCCGCCGCCGTACCGTGGAAAAGCGCGACCTGCTTTTTATGGAAGGCGCCGAAGGCCGGGCGGTTTATCTGCTCATTTCAGGAAATATTCAGCTCGTCAAAACCAATCCCGACGGACGGGAAACCGTAATTAAAACTGTTAAAGAAGGCGAACTGTTTGCCGAAGTGATCCTCTTCGAAAAAAGCCTTTACCCCGTTACAGCCGTCACCTGCACCGAAGCCGAAATCATTGAACTGCCGCGTGACGGATTCTTAAAACTGCTGACCGAAGAAGATTTCCGAAACGATTTCATGGCCATGCTGATGAATAAACAGCGGTACCTCGCCGAACGAATTCAACAGCTCACCTCCATGGACGTTGAGGCGCGTTTCATCGAATTCCTGCGCGACCATTACGGCGAAAAGGAAAAAATCACCCCCGGCCTTTCCAAAAAAGATATCGCCTCCGCCATCGGTGCCACGCCCGAAACCTTCAGCCGTCTGCTCCAGAAACTTGAAAGCCGCTCTGATTTCACATGGAAAGGCAAAACCCTCATGGTGAAACCTTCCTTCTGGAAACAACTTTAATGCCCAGCCCCTGGAACCTTCGTTTCGAAGGTTCCAAGAGGCAGCCTTTTTTCTTTTTTTCGAGCCCTTTGAGTGATGAGTGTTCGATCGTATTCAGGTTATAAATTCCGGCATTTTCACACGCCGCCGGTCTATGCCGCACCCGTTGAGCAGCTCTCGTATCAGGCGGCAGGAAGCTCGACGCGCTTCGCATCTTTCCAGAGTTTTTCGAGATCATACAGACTGCGCATCTCAGCGCTGAACACATGAACCATCACGCCGTAATAATCCGCAATGATCCATCCGCTGTCACCGGTGCCGGCGGCGCGGTAACCTTCATACTGCTCGTTTTTGAACAGACGCTGCAGGCCGTCGCTAAGCGATTTAAGGTGCGGAACATTCGCGGCCGTAGCCACGACAAAATAATCTGAAATATTTGCGACATCACGCAGATCAAGAATTACAATGTTTTCGGCCTTTCTGTCGTCGAGAAATTTAACCGACTTTAAAACAACCTCCGGCAGTTCCGGCGCCGTTTTAACAGCCGTCGCCTTCGGTGCCGCCGCTGACGCCTTTTTTACTGTTTTCACTTTCGCGTCGGTTGCCGGCGCTTTTTTGACCGTCTTTTCCGCCGCTTTGGTTTTCTTTACTTTTTCTTCAGCCATAGATTCCATGCTCCGCAATATACATTTCCACTTCAGGCGGCACAAGATAGCGGATACTCAGCCCTTCCGCCAGCCTCATCCGGATCTCAGATGAAGAAATTTCAATCTCATGAATCCGGATAACCCGTTCCAAAAGCCGGTTTTTCCACTCATTGGGAAGCTGAATCTGTCCGGAAATCCGAGTCAAATCCTCGCCGCCCCGGGCAAAAGGAACTACGGTACACAGCTCAAGCAGCGGCTCGATATTCCGCCACAGATGAAGCTCCGTCAGTGAATCAAGACCGATAATAAAAAACAGCCCGGCGCCGGGATGTTCCGCCTGAAGCCGCGTCAGTGTGTCAAATGTATAGGAAACCCCGCCGCGCTGAAGCTCCATATCGGACACCTCAAACCGCAGATTCCCCTCAATTGCCAGTTGAAGCATCTCCAGACGGCGACGCCCCTCCGTCAAGGTCTTGCCCTGCTTGAGCGGCGAAACGGCGGCCGGCATAAAAATCAGCCGGTTAAGCTCCAGCCGCTCCACCGCATCCTGTGCAATCGTCAGATGCCCCATATGCACAGGGTCAAACGACCCGCCGAACACCCCGATCCGCTCTGTACCGGTTCCTGACATACGGGCCCCTTTTACCACGGAATAATGCAGGTCAGAAGTTTTTATTCCAAAAAACCACGCCCATGCCATCGCCCTGCATACGGGGAATAAAAGACGATTTTCCGCCACAGAAACCTGAGACCAACGGTCGAAAGCGGCTGGCCTGCCAAAAGCAGGACAGCACAGCAATAACAAATGGAATGACAAACTTCCGAGAGGGTTCAGCGTAAAACTATTCACCCTTCCAATATTCCACCATTCCTATGTCCCATTCTTCCCTCACCCGGAGATCTGCACCCATCTGCGTTCATCTGCGGATGCCCTCAGGTATCCGTCTTCACTCCGCCGGTATTGGTTTTGTATTCCGCCGTCTTTTGCTGCGCTACGCACCGTAGTCGCACACGATGCGGGCGGCAACCAGCGGTTTGACAAAACCGACAACGGCCTGATGGTCGGGATGAGCCTGATAAACAGCGAGATCATCTGCGGTGTCGAATTCAGAATAAAGCGACATGGTGCCGCTCCCGGAATCAATTCCGACCTCAATCTTCCGAAGCTCGGAAATTCTGCCGGCCAGCGCTTCCAGCCGGTTTTTCATTTCCTGCTTCTGCTCCGCCGTCGTCTCCGGCTTCATCGTCCAAATTACAATGTGTTTTAACATTTTTAATTTCCGATTGTTGATTTCCGATTGTTCACCACTCCGTTACTCCCACACGCCACCACTCCCATACTCCATCACTCCATATACACGAGTTCCATGTTTTTGGCAGCGGCAACTTCGTCGAGCCGTCCGACTGGCGTGGTGACCGGCGCGGCGTGTACAGCATCCGGATCGGTTTTTGAGAGTTCAAAAATTTCTATCATATCCTTGCAGAACTGATCGAGTGTTTCGCGCGTTTCGGTTTCGGTCGGCTCAATCATGATGGCTTCCGGCACGTTGAGCGGGAAATAAATGGTCGGCGCGTGGTAGCCCCGGTCGAGCAGTGCCTTGGCGAGATCGAGCGTGTGCACTCCGTCGCCCAGCGTTTTTCCGCTGAAGACGCATTCGTGCATGCAGCGGCCTTTGGTGACCGCCGCGAAGTATGGGCGCAGTTTTTCCTGAACGTAGTTGGCGTTAAGCACAGCGCGGTCGCTGGTGGCGCGCAATCCGTCGCGTCCGAGCATCAGCAGGTAGGCATACGCGCGCACGAGGATGGCAAAGTTGCCGTAGAACGGCGCGATGTAACCGATGCTCTTGGGAAAATCGTAATCGAGCGTATAGGTGCCGTCTTTCGTTTTGGCAACACGGGAGATCGGCAGATAGGGCCGCAGCTTTGCGCAAACACCGACCGGACCGGTGCCCGGCCCGCCGCCGCCGTGCGGGGTCGAAAACGATTTATGCAGATTGAGATGGCAAAGGTCAAAACCCAGCTCGCCCGGCTTGATGCGTCCCATGATGGCATTAAAGTTGGCGCCGTCGTAATACATCAGCCCGTCCACGGCATGAACCGCCTTGATAATCTCCTTCACCTTCGGATTAAACACGCCGAGCGTGCTGGGCAGCGTCAGCATAACTCCGGCGGTTTCGTTATTCAGTGCCGCCTTGAAAAGATCGATATCCATGTCACCGCTGGCATCGGACGGAATCGTCACCACATCAAACCCGCCGAGTTTTGCGCTGGCCGGATTGGTTCCGTGCGCCGAGTCGGGAATGATGATATGCGTCTTATTGTTTTTGCGGTCGCGGTGATACGCCGCCATCATCATCACAGCGGTCAGTTCGCCATGCGAACCGGCCATCGGCTGGAGCGTGAACTCGGCCAGACCGGTGATTTCGGAAAGCATGCGTTCAAGCGAATAGAGGATTTGCAGCGACCCCTGCGTCAGCAGTCCGCCATGCCGAAGCTGCGGCCAGAGCGGATGGGTTTCGCACAGTTCGGGAAGCAATGCGGCGGCTTCGCAGGCACGCGGATTATGCTTCATCGTGCAGGAACCCAGCGGATAAAAATGGGTATCCACCGAATAATTCCGGCGGGAGAGCCGGGTATAGTGACGCACCACTTCGCTCTCCGACACCTCCGGCAGTTCGGCCGGAGCCGCGCGCAGCAGGTTGGAGGGAATAATATCCCGCTCCGAAATCCGGTCCTCCGGGATGCGCACCCCGCCCCGCCCCTTTGAACTCAATTCATAAATCAGTTTCATAAGTTATACTCCGTATTTCGTACTGCGTATTCCGTACTGCGTATTTCTCAACCGCCAATTTACGCGAATGTACACAAATTCAAACTCCTATTTTCCAAAGTTTGGAAACATTAATCCCAAGGAGCGAAGCCGCCTGCCTGTGCGTGTACGCACGCAGACAGGCAACCAAAGTCTAAGTGCTGAGGGATGACCTGCGGAAGCTCATCGACATGGCCCCCGCCGAGCCGCCTTGTTATTTGTTTCACTCCCCCCTCTCCCCGGCCTTTACCGCAACCCAAACCGCCTCCAGCTCAGCCACTGAACACGCTTCCGGCTCACGGCCTTCGGCGTGAAGCCGGTTTTCCAAACTCTGGAAACGGCGCATGAATTTGGCAATGTTTTCATTGAGAACCTCTTCCGGCTCGTGACCGAGATAGCGGCTGAGATTAACCACCGAAAACATCAGATCGCCCAGCTCTTCACGAATCGCGGCGGCATCTTTCCGGGTCAGCGCCTCTTTAACTTCCGCCAGTTCCTCATCCAGCTTATCCACCACGCCGCCGATTTCCTCCCACTCAAACCCGGCACGGGCGACACGCTTTTGAACCAGATTCGCTTTGGCCAGCGCCGGCAAATGGCGGGGAATGCCCGCCACCAGCGAACGCGGGTTTTCAACTTTTTTTTCCGTTTTTTTAATTTTCTCCCAATTGCGGAGAACCTCACCGGAGGTGTTCGCCTTCACCGCCCCGAACACATGCGGATGACGCCGGACCAGTTTATCGGCAATGCCGTTCACCACATCGTCAAAATTAAACGCGGCTTCCTCTGCGCAGATTTGCGCCTGAAAAACCACCTGAAGAAGAAGATCGCCCAGTTCGCCGCACAATTCAGTCCGGTCCCCCCCCTCGATGGCATCAATCACTTCATAGGTTTCTTCAATCAAGCTGGATTTCAGCGAATCCAGCGTTTGTTCCCTGTCCCAGGGACATCCTCCGGGGCCGCGCAGTTTGCGCATAATTTCAAGCAGTCTCTCTATAGGTGTTTCATTTTTCACTGTGTACTGTCATCCACTTCCTGTTTGGCTGGTCGCGGCTTTTCCCCGCCGGACGTTTCCGAACGCTGGAAACTCTGCCTCTTTTTTTCGGAAGCGCAAATCCCTAAATCCCGTTTTTTTAAGTATAAATTCAGCTTGACGGGACGGGGAAAACCGCGTAAACGTTTTTCCTAAAATTACTGGAAGCAAAGAAGAGAGAGTTGTCGGGAAGGTATCAGGCAGCCCGTGATCAAAGGTCATGCACGGGAAACAAGAAAAAAAGGAGAACATAAGAATGAAAAAATGGCAGAAAGTATGGACGGTTTTGACTGTATGCGGGCTCGCCGCCGGGGTCTCTTTAGGGGCTACAATCCGGTATAGATCAAGCGGCGATTGGACTCTGGTGTCCATTGGCGGTGTGGGTTCCGGATGGCAGGAGGTTTATCCCACGACAAGCGATATCGGCCGTGGAAACTGGGGCAATAATCTGGTCACCTTGACGACGACCGAAAGCATCGGCGCCATTCAGTGGGGTGTGGACGAAGCGTCACGGCTGGTCATTTCAGGCACAGGAAATTTGACGACCGGTTTCACTAATTCGTGCGGTATGGGCTATGGCGGCGGCTATAATGCCGCGGATTCTTCTAAAATCACGATTGAGTCCGGCGGGGTTCTGACCGTTAATACAAATTGGAATATGGGATGGACCGACGCAGGGATTGGCGGATTGGCTGCCGTGGAGATTCAAGCAGGCGGCACCATGACCGTTACCGGAGAATATATACAAAATTCAACAAAAGTCGTTGGCTCCACCAAAGTTTCCGGAACATTAAATGTCGGAAGCCTTACCTTGGGCAACGCAAGGATATTGAATATCGACGGATCCGGGAAACTTGTGATCGCCAGAGATGCAACCGTTCAGGTTGAGCAATATATTGCGGCCGGAACTCTTTTGGGCAACAGCTCGGTCAGTAATGTGCTCGTTGCGGTGACAACGAACGAAATCACCGGTGTGACGAACACCACCGTCACGGCCAAATTGCCGGCAGTACCTGACTACGTAGGACTTTATATCGATGTAGCGACAGCCAAAGTTGTTGCAGACGGATTTACGGTCGGCACAGTGAGCTCCTCTTATCTGAGAGGCATTGATTCCGGCAACGTTCTGTCACAGAATCCATTAGCCGGAAACATTTCGACACCCCCGGGATCTCCCATTGACCTGACCCATCAGGAAATCGCACCGGAAACCATCCAGAACAACGATTGGACCGGGGGAGAAGGCGCTCTCTGGAACGCCTCCGAAAACTGGTCGCTGGGTGATGCTCCCCTCCGTGAAACGCAGCACTATTACGTCCGTGTCTATCAGTCTCCCGAATGTGTGCTGGACACTGTTGCCA
>JALOTS010000062.1 GCA_025457785.1 Pontiellaceae bacterium
TCCGTTTTCATCGATCAGCAGCATAAAGAACAGCCGGATAATGTCGTTCCGTAAATTCGTATTGGCAAACTCCCGCAAAAGAGCCGAGTGGGAGGCGCAGGCTTCCTCCCAGGAAACGGAGGGATCGGACACTTCGACAATTTTCTTAAAACTTATAAAAATGGCGCTCTGTTCATCCGCCGACCAGCCGACCGCTTCTTTGATCAGAAAATCCGCGGCACCGCCGACGATTTTTTCGCTCTTTTCCGGGAACTTCGAGCGCAACCCCTGAATTAAATGCCAGATCGCCTCATAAATATCGGAAATGCGTTCCCGGATTTCCATGAAACCGCTCTCGGATTGATCGGCCGTCACATTCTGTTCTCCAACCGCCCCGCTGTCACGAACCCGCACTTTGAAATTCAAGGATCGTTGACCTTTGCGGGCAAACTGAAGCCGTTCCATCGGCAGTCTGGCAATAACCGTCCAGTCACTCAGCGTTGTTCCGCAGGCCATGTTGACCGGGGGACTGTTAATCTCCAGCGTTTCAACCACACTGATGTCCGATTCATTTTCACCGTTTTCAAAACGGATGGGAGACCGTTTTCCGTCCGTACGGTCCTCAATCAAAATCCGGTACCCCGCTTCCGTTTTTTGATTCAGCAGATCGCCCTTCACTTCAATAACATAGGCCGACTGAGGTCTCGCAATCTGCGTAACACGGATGCCGAACGGATT
This sequence comes from Pontiellaceae bacterium, assembly GCA_025457785.1. Classification (GTDB taxonomy): domain Bacteria; phylum Verrucomicrobiota; class Kiritimatiellia; order Kiritimatiellales; family Tichowtungiaceae; genus Tichowtungia. The sequence goes on from JALOTS010000062.1 coordinate 718, forward strand.
GCGGACGGGTGCGCCGCCAACCGGCTCCCGGTCAAAGGGTAAAACAAAACGGATAACCGGTTTCCGGCCAAGAGGATCTTCCAGACGAAGGCTGCCTCCGAGCACGGCGGCATAACGCCGAATAATATCAAGGCGGAACTCCACATCCGTCATTTCCGGAAAATTTTTCTTCGTCCCGGATACGCTGAACAGCTCCGCCAGAACAGTCTTTTCCAGATCAAGCCCGCTGTACATCACCTGAAAACCGACCTTTTTGCGTCCGCCCTCCAGCTCTTCACAAACGGCATGAACCCCGACCTGCCCGCTGTTTGTTACAGCCAGCGCATGATCAAGCAGGGCATGCAGAACCCGGCGGATTTTTGCCCGGTCGGCATAAACTGTTCCGGCGACACTCCCGGAACAACTGAGCGCGAAAAACAATCCTTTGCTCTTCGCCCTTGCGCTGAATTCCTTTTCGAGTTCCTGCGTAAACTGCTGAAGATCAAAAGATTCCGGATTCGGACGAATCGCGCCGGAATCCAGATGGATCAATTCCAGCCGGTAATTCAGGATCTCCAGAAGCCGCCGTCCGTTGCGACTGATTTCGTTAAACTGCTGACGCTGATCCTCCGGGAGAGAACCGTCTTTCAAAATCGATTCGGACAAATCAAGCACCGGCATCAAAGCAGAACGCAAATCCTCATTAAAATGAGAAACCATCCGGTGATCGGTCTCCACATTTTCCCCGAGCCGCCGCAATTCAATTTCGATTTTTTTCCGTTCTTCCGCTTCGTGCGCCGCATCCTGCGCCTGCTGTTTCGCCGCCTCTTCAAGCTCTTTGATTTTCTGCTGCAACGCCGCTTCCTGCTGGCGCATCACCTGTTCGGCGGCATTGGCTTTGGCGACTTCCGCCCGGAAGGAAGCGACCTGTTTGGCAAGCTCTGTACTGTCTCCGCCTCCGAGACTCTTCAACTCTCTGCTCATTTTGCGGAATTCGTTCTCTTCCGCCTTCCGCCCGGCGATTTGCGCCTCAAGTTCCTTTGTGCATGCCGCGAGTTCGGTCTCCAGTTCCGCCTGCTGCCGCTTCAGCGCCTCATTTTCCGCCGTCTGCGCCTCCGCCCTCTGCCGCCGCTGTTCCAGTTCCAGTTCCAGCGTTTTCGTTCGGTGCTCAACGAGATTGCTGAACGTCTCCTGATCCCGGGAAAATGCCGCCCGGGTTTCCTCAAGAAGAATTTCCAGCTGGCTCCGTTTGTCGGCTTCCTGCAGCAGTTCTTCCTGCTTCAGTTTCACGACAGTTTCCAGATCAGTCTTCCGGCGCGTTAATTCTTCAACGGCGTTTCGAAGCTCCGTCTCCAGTTTTTCCCGGTCGGAAATATCTTTTTCAAACAGTTGAGTCCGGGTTTTGAGCGTCCCTTCCAGCCGTTTCAGTTCGGCGGTGGTCTGTTCCAAAACCAATTCGTTCTTTTGATATTTTCCGGTCAGTTCATTCAGATCTGAACTGCTCTGTTCGAGCTGTTCACGGAGCTGATCGCACCGGAGCTTCAGCACCTCTTCCCGATTCCGGTGCTCCGTAATATCCACGCCCACCACGGAAAAGGCGGTCGGGACACCCTCCTTGTCCAGGAAGGGGCGGAACCGGCAGGCGGCAATCCGGCCTTCACCGTTTTTGGCCAGCAGCCGGCATTCGCAGACGGCTTCCGTTCCGGAACTGCACCGCGAAAAGGCATCAATCACCGCGACACGGTCCGGCGCGGAAATCAATGCGGACGAAAAAGACTTTCCAGTCAGTTCATCCTCATCAAAACCCAGCGCTTCCGATGCCGTGCGATTCATAGACCGCACGGTTCCGTCCGGATTAACAACAGCAACAAACGCCGCAGAATTCCGGATCACACCGGCATGATATTCCCGCTGTGAAATCAGTTCATCTTCCGTTTTTTTCCGCCCGGAGGCATCGCTGTAAGCGGCGATAAACCACTCTCCGCCCTCGACAGGTTCGACGGAAACCCCGACCTCCGCAAAAACGACCGAACGGTCTTTCCGCACGCAAGGCAGCGCGGTTTCGAACCGGATTCCGTTACGGGCCCGTTCGTCCCATTCAGTCAGCACCTGCCGGCGGGAGCCCGGCGAATGAAAATCGCCGACCCGCATGTTCAGCAATTCCTCTTCCGTGTAACCGAGAAAATCGCAGAGAGCCGGATTAACATAAGTCAGTTTCTTCGACTCAACATCCGCCGCCATCATTCCGACCGGGCCGTTTTCCACCAGATTCCGGAACTGTTTTTCCGCTTTTTGCAAGGCGAGTTCCCGGCGGGTTCGTTCGGTCACATCAATGGACAGTCCGACAACGCCTTCGATCAATCCGTCACTGCTGGCCAGAGGTGTTTCAAGAGTTTCAACCCATCCCGCGCCGTCTTTGGTCTGACAGGAATCCACTTCGCGATGCATTTCACCGGTCTTCATCACCTCAATGCTGTTTTTATTCACGTTGCGCGGAGTGCCGGGCATCAATTCAAAAACCGTTTTTTCAATCCAATCCTCGGAAGGGATTCCGGTTCGTTCAGAAAAACCGCGGCTGACATAAAGAAACCGGCAGCGGGTATCCTTGACAAAAATCTCGGCGGGAAGCGTATCCAAAACATTTCCAAGAAACTCAACCCGTCCGTTCAGTTTTTCGATTTCGCGCTTCTGCCGGCTGATATCGTGCTGCGAACCCCAGATGGAAACCAAAAAACCGTTTTCCACAATTCCGACGGCATCATTCCGGAAATGAACAGGATTCCCCCGCCGATCTTTTCGCATCACTTCGGTTCCAAGCAGTTTAAATCCGGAAACGACGAACTCCCTGGCCCGGTCAACATTCTCAAAAATGCCACAACCTCCCGCCAAGGAGGCCAGCCGGGATCCGGTCAACTCGTTCACCGGAAGCCCGCACATCTCCGCCATCACGGTGTTGCAGGAAAAAACCGACATGGTTTGCTGAATTTTTTCCGCGATTTCATTGGGCGACAGCCCTGCGGAAATCGGCTTTTCCGGACGCAATTCATAAAAACCGCCGGCGATTTCCTGAGCAAAATAACGGCTGCGCGCTTCCATGGTTTTATGAGCGGCGCACTCGTTCACCTGATCCGTAACATCCATGAGAATACCCAGATAGCCGATCACATTATAGGATCCGTCCCGAATGGCAGAGCCCCGGCAACGAACATAAACGACCTGTCCGTCCCCCTTCAGGAAACGGTACATCGACCCGCAGACATCATCACGCTCTGCAAAAGTTTTCCACTCCGCCTGCACCTGCGCACGGTCATCCGGATGAACCGAATTAATCAGCCCGTCATGCACCACCATCTCCATGGGGAACCCGATCAACTGCTCCAGCCGGGAATTGATATAAATGCAATCGCCATCCTTGTTCAATTTAAAGATTCCCGCGCCGGCGCCCTTCAGCAACTGTTCGTTCAATAAATTATCCTCGTTTAATTTACGCGAGGTTTTTTGCAAATCCTGAGTTGCCTCCGCCAGTTTCTCTTTCGTTTTTTTCAGGGCCGGTTCCAGCTCATCGCACCGCGTCAAAAACCGGATATAGCGCTTCCGGTAGAAAAACAGAAAGAAAACGGAGACGGCAAATAACAGGAGCAAAACGCCGATCGTGATAAACAAAGCTTTCTGCACAAACGAGCCCCCTGCCGCAACCGGCCCGGCGGCAGCCTGGGCATGACACATCAACGGAAAAAACACGCCGGTTAAAAACCCGCTATATCGCCAGAATCTGTTCATTAAAAAGCTCCCTGACCGAAACCAAAGCACGCAACGCTCAGAATCTAGTAAATAAGCACGATACATGCCAAGCCAAACGCAGTTTCAACTTTCAAAATATAAATCCAAAAACTCCATCCGCTGAGATTACCTGAATTGATAAACCGTTTTCGACTGAAAAGTTCTGCCCGGCCGCAAAATCGTGTCCGGGAACTGCGGCTGATTCGGCGAGTCCGGATAATGTTGCGTTTCAAAACAAAAACCGCCGCGACGGACATATCGGCATCCGCCCTTGCCCTTCAATGTTCCGCTGATAACGTTTCCGGTGTAAAACTGAACACCCGGTTCCGTGGTATAAACCTCCACCATGCGCCCACTGACCGGATCTTCGGCTCGGGCGGCAAAACTCAATTCACCCGCCGCATGTTTATTGAGACAAAAATTGTGATCGTAACCGCAGCCGAACCGGATTTGCTCATATTCCGCATCGATACGTTCGCCAATGGCATGCGGCGTTCGAAAATCAAACGGCGTTCCAACAACAGAAGCCTCTGTGCCATACGGGATGGAGGTATTATCAATCGGCAAAAAGCGGTCGGCATTTATCGTTACGAGATGCTTTCCGATATTCCCGGCATCATGCCCGGAAAGATTGAAATACGAATGGTTTGTGATATTGAAGGGAGTCGCTTTTGTTGTCTCTGCAACATAATCAATTATGAGTTCGTCAGCCTCCGTTACCGTGTAGGTCATCACTGTTTTAACTTCACCGGGGAAGCCCTCCTCCCCATCCGCACTGACATAAGTCATACGAACCGCATTGTCACCGGCGGGAATTTCTCCGGTCCAGACGACCTTATCAAACCCGCGGGCTCCGCCGTGCAAAACGTGCTCTCCGCCCGCCTTGTTCAGAATATGCTTTTTCCCGTCGAGCGTAAATCGACCGCCCCGAATACGGTTGGCATAGCGGCCGGCAGCGCATCCGAAATAAGGCGTTTCATTTACATATTCAGCCGCCGTATCGTGTCCGAGAACGATATCAGCCATCGTTCCGTTCCGATCCGGAATTTCCAGCGAAACAACCGTTCCGCCGTGAGTCATCACTCTGATTTTCATCCCGTTTTTATTGGTCAGCGTAAAAAGCTGAACGCTTTCGCCGAACTGATTTTCACCGAATTCTTTTTTTTCTACGGACATGGATTCTTCGATTCATCACAACATCCGTCCTTAGACGGTGCGCGGCAAACGGGACGAGGTGTAAAGTACCTCCGGAAAAACAGTTTCCAGACCATTCCCAACGCTTCATAAATGATGTTTTTCGACATCTTGGATGCCCCGCTCCGGCGCTCTTCGAAAACAATCGGCACCTCCGTAATCCGGCAGCCGATACGCCACGCCGTGTGAGTCATCTCAACCTGAAAGGAGTAGCCGCTGGATTCAATCCCGTCGAGCTGAATCGCCTCCAGCACACAGCGGCGGAAACATTTGAAGCCGCCGGTCGGATCGGTGAAAGGCATCCCGGTAATCATCTTGACATAGATTCCCGCTCCGCGACTGAGGAGCAGGCGCGAAAGAGGCCAGTTGATCACGCGAATCCCGCCAATGTACCGCGAACCCAGCGCCAGTCCGGCGTTCTGAACCGCCGCACGCAATTTGGGAAGATCTTCCGGATTGTGCGAAAAATCAGCGTCCATCTCGCAAATAAAAAGATAATGCCGCTCCAGAGCCCATTTAAATCCGGCAATATAGGCGCGTCCCAGCCCGTTTTTTCCCGCACGATGCATTACATGAACACGCGAATCCGCCGCCGCCAGCTCATCTGCAAGCCGGCCCGTTCCGTCCGGAGAATTATCATCCACAAAAAGGATGTCCGCATCAGGCATGCTTTTAAAAACCGCCTCCGCAACGGCGCAGACATTCTCACGTTCATTATACGTCGGGATAACGATTAACAGATCATTCACCATGATGCGAAGCCTACTTTAGAAGTTCTCTTGAAGCAAGCGGAAGCCGATAAAATGATAAAGAAAAATTCCGCCGGAAAAGATATTGCACCCCGCTGCAATTCGTTGCGCGGCGGTTTATGAGCCGGCGCACCCCGGAGAGCCGCATTCATCGGACTTTTCCGTTCCCAGCCGTAAAAAACCCCTCTGCGGAACCTGTTCCGCAGAGGGTATTCAATTTTTATTCGTACTTATTGATAGGTGACTTCAAGTACAGGCCGGTTGGCTGCGGTCGCGTTTTCCCCGGAATAGAAGCCGAGGTAGTCATCGGCGGTGTCGTTGTCGTCATCCGTGGTGAAGCGGATCCGATACTGCGTCTGACTGGCGGTCGTCTTATTGATTTTGGTGAGTCCGGTCGCGTTGAGACTCCCGGTTGCCCATGCGTTGGTCGTCGCCGGATAACTCAGGGTGGCGACATCGGACGCACTGGCGGGTCCCTGGAAGTCCGTTATTTGCAGCGCGACGTTGTCACTCCATCCGGTGTTCACATTTTTAACATCGACGGTAATGGTCCCCAGAGTAGTCGGAGTGCCGATTCCGCCGCCGCGTTTCAGCTTCAGGGTCGCCGCAGTGATGGTGCAGGTGTCCGGAAGCGATGAGCAATCAAAGGAAAGGAATCCCTTGCGCTGTTTCTTCGCGCCCGTGTCCCCCACGCGGATGGCGTTGCCGTCGGTAAACGTTGCCTGGGATACACCGCCGGTATTGGAGGTTTCGGAGGCTTCATCCACGTAGCCGTCGTATGAACCAACCGAGGTGAATGTCACCGTTGTACCACCGCCAGCCGGGCCGAGTGAGGCCGCCAGAGCGACTGACGAGCCGGCAGGCACCACCGTTCCGCCGCCGGGGGTCTGACTGAATATCCTGCCGGCCGGAACTGTCGCATGGTATTCGTGGTTTACTCCGCTGACAACCAGCCCCGCGTTCGTGATGGCGGCTCCCGCAGCGGACTCCGTCATGTTGGTTACCCACGGAACGGTCTTTGTTCCGGAGCTGGTATGCGAAGTCGGGTGTGACGTTACATAATCAGTGATTCCCTTGACCATTTTCCCGCCATCCCGTGTCAGACGAAGATAAAAATCAGAAGAGCAGGCCGTTCCGTCGGCATCCAGGGTCAGGAAATACTTCCCGGCAGGGACCTGAGATGAATTCTCTGCGACCTTAAAAATCTGCGTAGCTTCCTGAACTTCGTCAAACATCGAGATATAAACGCTTTGCACTCCTTTATTTCTCGCCGCCGCAAACTGAGACCACATAAAATTACCGTGATTTCTCTTAATCTGATTTTTATCCCAGTTGGCCGGATCCGAGTTGTAAAAGGACGTTCCCGGATAAATATCGCCTTGATACGCTACGCCATTATTATTGCACCACGTCAGATCGTTTTGAAAAAGCGAGTCAAAGTTATCCAGTTGGCCCACGCGCCAGGCCATCACCATGTTGCACGCCTTGAAGGCATCTTTATTGGAGATATCGCGGAAGTTGCCGGGAACTCCACCGATCACGTAACAGCCCTTTCCCTTAAACCAGTTCACCACATCGGTCCACGAACTCGGACTGCCCGGTCTGTCAGAAAAACCGATCCCCCAGACGCAAACAACCGGTTTGCCGCCTTCCTTCGCATACGCCGAAGAATTGGTATGCGATCTCATGGTATTCGTCCAGTCGGTCTTGATTTGGCTTTGGAAAGACGACCAACTGGTGATGTCGTACATGATGTAATACTTGCGCCCGTAGGTTTCGGCCGCCGTTTTTACTTTATTGGCGATCCCGTTCCGATACGACTTCATTTTGCTGTCGCCAAACTCAGATCCGAACCGCTGAACCGCAGCGCAATCAATTTCGTACTGCTGCATCCATTCGAAGTGCTTGTTTACACTTTGATCGGTCCAGTTGGAAAACATTCTGGCAGGCTGACCATTTCCAAGATTTCCGGTGTAGCCCGATTGCTTCGTCCCGTTCTGATAGAACGGGCATCCTGAAAACGTCGTCGTATATTCACTCACACTGGGCCAGCATTCCATGTTGGTATGCTTCCATTGATCGACCGGCGAACCATCGCCAGCTGCACACAGCCAGCCTTGGTAGCCTACAACCACTTTGCCGACCACATCACCGCCATAGGCACACAAACTGCCCGCTGTCATACAAATGACAACTGTCGATATGATTCCAAATCTCGTTCTGCTGAACATTTTCTGAACCAATCTCATGATCCGCCTCCTTGTTTAATGATGCAGTTTCAATTTCTTCCTGACAAATGCCGCTTCCATACTTTTGAATTTACGAAACGGTCATCCCTCCATCGAATGTTCTAATCGCCGTCCTGTAACCCCCCTTTCTGATGAACTCCTTGCGAGAATTTATAATCTCACCCGTTTTTCCTTCGCCGCCGCCCTCTGCGGATGGTGTTCCGCAGAGGGTGCAGGCGTTTTTTATGCGGGGTTATTGATAAATGACTTCAAGTACGGGCCGGTTGGCTGCAGTCGCGTTTTCCCCGGAATAAAATCCGAGGTAGTCATCGGCGGCATCGTTATCGTCATCCGTCGTGAAGCGAATCCGGTACTGCGTATGACTGGCGGTGGTTTTATTGATTTTGGTGAGTCCGGTCGCGTTGAGATTTCCGGTTGCCCAGGCGTTGGTCGTCGCCGGATAACTCAGGGTGGCGACATCGGACGCACTGGCCGGGCCCTGGAAGTCCGTTATTTGCAGCGCGACGTTGTCACTCCATCCGGTGTTCACATTTTTAACATCGACGGTAATGGTCCCCAGAGTAGTCGGGGTGCCG
>JALOTS010000331.1 GCA_025457785.1 Pontiellaceae bacterium
ACCATAAAGCGGGAGTTGAACACGGCAGATCCTCCGTTTTGAATAATGATCGACCCGCGACCTATATAACTGGCGGAATTAAACCGGACGGTTCCGACGGCGACCAGCGATCCGCCGTCAATAATCACTTGTGCGACCCCTCCGGTATCAATGCCGTTTTGCAGATAACCCGTGGTAACCGTATTGGTGATTTTTATAACCCCGGAAGGAATTGAGGCTCTGTCCTCGTTTCCCGGAACAACACCCCCTTCCCAGTTGGCTGCATTGTTCCACTCGCCGTCATCCGCCTGTCCGGTGAAATAAATCTTCGGGGAACCCGGAACAGAACCGGCCGTTATCGCGAGACTCAGCAGGCAGAAAAAACTTATCAGTTTTCTTGCGGTCATGACATGTTTCCTTTGACTGGTTTTTCAATCATTCAGTTAAAAGGGGTCAAAAAAGGGATCGGCCAATGAGCTTTAGAATACATGATTTTACCTCCGGGAAAAAGGTCGATTCGTCATTTTGTTTTTCGGGCTCCACGGAGTTCCTTCCCCTGCCGCCCGCATAGCGGCGCGAAACATGGATTCTTTTTGGCTGCCCCTGAACTTCGGGGCCCCGTTTATTCCATTTAACTTCAGAACTCCCCCTCTGAACCCCTCGGCTATCACTCCCGAAAACGACCGGGACGGTCGTTCTTTTTTATCAGAGCCCATCTGCGAATAAACTCTTCCATCTTCACTCTCCGGTCTTCGTCTTGTATTCCGCCGGTTCTTCCGCGACGCACAGGGGTTTGCGGCTGGACAGTTTTCGCGGTTCTAAATGAACCAGTCTATCAGGGTATTTTTTTTCCTCTTCACGGAGGTCTTCGCAAATGCGATGTAAATCCCCGCCAAACCGCTGTGTATGCTCCATACGGTATTTACGAATTTCCTCTACAATCGGATCTTTCATTCTAATTCTCCAAGCAGCTCTTCCGGCGACACCAATTCAGGGCAGACATACCCGGAGTTTTCAACGATCTGTCGGGTCAGCAATCGGGTGAATGCGTTATTGATGTGTGAAAAATTCCATGTAACCAGAAAATCCATTCCGCTTATCGCTGCCAATGCAATATGCAGAGCATCCTCCGGATAGGCCTCTGGAATTCCTTTTCCCTGTAGAATTTTCCGCGCAAGCTCTTCGGCAATATCGCTGTTTTTTATGATCGGGAAGTCCTGTATAGCAGATAATCGTCTGGCAGCCAGAGAGGAGTCGCCTTTTGCTGCCTCCCTAATCACCAGCGCCGAAACAAACGGAACAAACCGAACCCCCAGATATTGCCAAAACTCCTGCGTCGCCTGCTGATGTCCAGCAACAACGACATCCCGACTGGCCCGGGCCGTCAGATAGCTGACCACGCTGGTTTCGATATAGACTTTCGGTTTCATGGCGGTTACGCAGTTGTTTACTCACAGTTATCAGTTATTGGTTATTGGCTTTTTCGCGGGGCAAAGTTTGAACCTCAAACACCTGAAAGTCCAGTGGAAACGCGACGAGGGCGCCGCGTCTGCATTTTCCAAACATCGGAAGAAATCATCTATCGATGATTTCTTTATTGATTGATATGCACGATTTTGGCGGGGGAAAACCCGTTGAAGCTGGTCGCGGATGCCGTGCTGTAGGCTCCGATGTTCCGGCTGTACACGAGGTCGCCCAGTTCCAGGTTAGTCGGCAGTTCCTCTGACATCGAGATCACATCCAGCGCGTCGCAGGTCGGGCCGAACACCGTACAGATTTCAGTCGGCCCCCGCTTGAACGCTTTCACGGGATACTTGCAATGGTCGAAGATGATGCCGGAGAAGGTATTGTAAACCCCGTCGTCGATGTAATAGCAAAGCTTTCCGCTGCGAACCGCCTTGCCGATGATCTTCGAAACAGCAGTGCCCGCCGTTGCGACCATGAACCGCCCCGGCTCGGCCAGAATCTGGATCTCCTTAGGGAAAAGCCGGTTGAGTTCGGCGTTGATCTTGCGGGCCAATTCGCTGAAGGGTTTCACGGATGAGTCATAGGGCGCGGGAAATCCGCCGCCGATATCCAGCAGGTTCATTTTCGTGTAGCCTCGGATTTTCGCTTCCTCGAAAACGCTGGCCGCCAGATTAATCGCCTGAACAAAGTTCTCAAAATTGGTGGTTTGACTGCCGACATGAAAGCTCAGGCCTTCGACAACCAGTCCCGCTTGGAATGCGGTTTCGATCAGGCTGACCGCTTCGCCCGGCTGGGCTCCGAATTTCGATGACAGTTCGACCACCGCCCCGGTATTGGGCACCTTCACGCGCAGCATCAGGCCGGCTTGCGGCGAATACCGCTTGATCTTCTCGATTTCGGCCCGATTGTCGAAGGCGACCAGCGGCTTGTACGGATCGAGTTCGACCAGCGTCTGGTTGTCCTTGATGGGATGGGCATAGATGATCTTGTCCCAGATGAAATCCTGCTGCTCCGCGGGCGGCAGCGTCCTGATGTTGTCGTAGACCAACCGAAACTCGGCAATCGACGCCACGTCAAAACTGGCTCCGGCCTGGTAGAACGTGCGCACGATGGCCGGATCCGAATTCGCCTTGACGGCGTAGTACGCCTGCACGCGCGGCAGGTGCTTCTTGAACATGTCGTAGTTCTTGCGCAGCACGTGGTGGTCAATCACCATCAACGGCGTGCCATGCTCGCGAG
>JALOTS010000332.1 GCA_025457785.1 Pontiellaceae bacterium
CGAATTTTTCTGGCATGGATGGTCAGTCTGACGGGTTGTATATTGGAGCGGCCATTCACAAGGCCTTTGTTGACGTGAGTGAATAAGGCACCGAGGCCGCCGCCGCCACAGCCGCAGTGATGATGTTAAGGAGTGCCATGCCGACCCCTCCGCTTGTTTTTTGCGCAGACCATCCTTTTGTTTTCCTGATTCAGGAAAATCAGACCGGGAGTATTCTTTTTATCGGACGGGTAACGAATCCAATAGAAACCGGTGAATAGGCTGTGATATTCGAATTCCGCGTATGCAGGGAAAGGCAGTGAGGCGGAAGAAGAGGTTGAAGGCGGAAATGACGCAATGTGCGGGATGAAACTTTTTTGACCCGTTTCCCGGGCAGACCCTTTTTCCGGCGGTTCTACCCGGAGATTTCGGAGGACGAATTCTGATCCGCACCGAACAGCCAGCTTGACAGGAGGGCGATCAGGACGGAAAACAGGGCAAGCAGTGTGAAAAGAAATCCCGGCATGGCATACACAAAGGAACCGATCGACCCGGAGTTGGCGTTAAATCCGTATTTTACGCCCAGAATCTTCCCTCCCGAAACGTTTTTTTCCAGCACCTTGTTCAAGGTGTAACGGGCATATAAATTCGTACGTTTATTCATGATCAGCACCTTTTTTCAGCGTTTCTTTATAATCAACCACGAAAGGACACTCAGGGTCAGGATGATAAAGCGACCCGGTGCAATACTCCGAAACCGCTTTGCATCCCCCTCTGCATACGGACAGATATTTACAGGAAGTACACGGCTCTTTCAAGCTCAGAAAGCCGTTCCTGATGTCGCGGAGATTTTTGTTCCGGTGCCATTCATGCGGCAGATCGCGGATATGCAGTCCGTCTGAATCAAGAAACCCGCAGCCGCTGACGTTTCCCTGCGGGGAAATGCTGATTAAATAATTGCCGGCTTCACAGCCCCGCACCAGCCGCCCGTTTAATCCGTCGGGCGACGGCTCGCTCCGGCAGATGAACGGAACCAGCGAGCAGTCGAATTTCGCGGCGAGTTTATATTTTTTCGATAAGGCATGAATCATCCGGGGCACCTCCCGGGCCTGCCGGTCGGTCAGTCTGTTCTGCAGATAATTTTCCCGGCTCCGTCCGCGCGGTTTCAGCCGCAGGAACGCAATTTCGTTTACCTTTTTTTTGCGCGCATAGTCAAACAGAGCTTCCAGTCCATCGACGTTGCCGCGGCTCAGCAGGCAGTTGATCCCCGTATTAATGCGGTGTTTTTTAAGCAGATCCAGCGCCCGGTCGGCGTGGCGGAACAGCTCCGGCATTCTGAAAACGCTGAAACAGTCCCCCACCCCGTCCAGCGACACATTGACCTGCCCGCTGCCGTTGAGTTTTTCCGCCAGCTCTTCGTTGAAAACCATGCCGGACAGCGTGAGATTCGGCATATAGCCGGATGATTTCAGAAATTCAAAAATTTCAAAAAAATCTTTTCGCAGCAGGGTTTCCCCGCCGGCCAGCGCAATATGAAACACCTTCATCTGCTTTAATACGGCGATGGTCTGCAGGATGGATTCGACCGGAGGTTCCGTCTCCGGATCAGGCTCTTTTTTTGAATCGTTGTAGCAATGTCGGCAGCCGACCGGGCATTGATTCGTTAACGAAACATGCGCTTCAACCGGAGCAGACAAATCATCCATATCCGCTTCGCCGGCGGCATCCCACAGAGAAGAGGTTCCGAAGCCGGCCTTTTTCATGTATTCCCTGTCGACATACGCCAGAACCGGCGGATGATTCGATGAGATGATTCCGCCGAACTTTTCAAAACGGTAGGTGATGGTTCCCATGTTACTTTTTTTTGACCGGATGAAGGGTTAAATAGGCATGAAACTTATTGAGAAACGTCATGTAATTGTCGCGTGAGAATTCCTGCGGATTGGTTTGAAAATTCAGGATCGCCAGAATTTCCCCCTCCCGGCTGTTCACGACTTCATCGGAAAGCTTCACCGTGACCGTCTGATTTGAATAGTGAACGGAGACATCACTCCAGATATCACGCGAAAAATCAATCCGGTGAACTCTCGAAATATGATCGACCATATAGACATTCAACGGATCCCAGCGGGACACGTTCTCCTGTGAATCAGCCGGTTTAGAGCAGCCCGTCAGAAGCAGAACGGATGCGATTAACGTAAAAAGTAATCGTTCCATATGGCATGTCCCAGATAGACGGAAACGCTCAGCAGCAGCAGCCCTGCGCCCAGATAGAGATAGCGGGCAATCCGGTTGTATTTCAGGATGAGCTTTCTGAAAGGAATTACGGAAATGACATACCCCGTCAGCGCAAAGGAAACGATGACCGCCAGCCAGACAACCAGCAGGACGAACCAGACCTTGACATCCTTGGCCAGACAGGCGCCGATCATGAAAAATCCCAAATCCATCGGGCTGGGAATGGAACCCAGAATCAGGCCGGCCCGGAACGGGTATTTCTGGATCAGGTTCATTTTGTCCATCTCCAGCGCCAGATTTTCTTCCTTCAGCCGGACCGCCTTCACAAAAAAATAAAGGCTCATCAGCAGAAAAACGGATGCGCACAGAATCAAAGCGTAAAGCGACAGAGAGTTCATGTGCTGATCCAGCCTGCTGCTGATGAAAATACCCAGCACCATCGCCAGAACCATCACTGTGCCGTTGGA
>JALOTS010000333.1 GCA_025457785.1 Pontiellaceae bacterium
GTTCGATTCGATAAAAATATATGCAAATAAGAATCCAGGGTGGGGTTGAATTCAAAAATGTTTTAGGCATCGGGGGCGTGACGGTTAAGAATACCCGTCAGCGCCTGGCGCAGGATGGGTTTTGACAGATAATCGGACATGCCGCCGGCAATAAATTTTTTCCGGTCGCCCTTCATGGCGTGGGCGGTCAGTGCAATGATAGGGGTTTTCAGGCCGTGCCTGCGGATAATGGATGTGGCCTGCAGCCCGTCCATGACCGGCATTTGAATGTCCATTAAAATCAGGTCGTATTTTGGACGCTGTTCAGGCGGTTCTGTTAATTGCAGCTTGTCCAGGGCTTCCTGCCCGTTTTCCGCAACGTCCGTTTTGCAGCCTTCTTTTTCGAGCATTTTCAGGAAAACTTTCTGGTTCAGCAGGTTGTCTTCGACCAGCAGCACATTTAATTTCCGTGCGCGGGGAGAGGTTGTTTTAGGCGCGGTTTCATCCGGTTCCGCAGGCGCCGGAATTTCTGTGCTCAGCGGAACGGTGATTTGGAAGGAGAAGACGGATCCCTGGTCCGGTTCGCTGGAAACCTGAAGCGTGCCCCCCATCCTTCCGACAATCCGGTGCGCAATGGCAAGGCCGAGTCCGGTTCCGCCGTATTTGTGGGAGTGGGTTTCATCGGCCTGTGTGAATTCGGTGAAAATGATCTTCTGGGCTTCTTTTGTGATTCCAATGCCGGTGTCCTTCACGGAAAAGGCGAGGGTGCATTCAGTTTCGGTTTTCTTTATGCACTGAACGGCGGCTTTTACATAGCCTTTATGGGTAAATTTAATGGCGTTGGCGATCAGATTGGTCAGAACCTGCCGTAAACAGCTTTCATCGGTCTGCACCGCCTGCGGGATGTCGTCACCGCAGTCAATTTGAATCGTAATTCGCTTGGAACTGCTGATCGGCATAAAGAATTTTTCCAGTTCGCTGAGCATGGCGGGAATGCAGACGGTTTCTTTTTTGAGTGTGAACCGTTCGTTTTCAATCCGCGACAGATCGAGAATGGAGTTGATGATGGAAAGCAGGTTTTTTGCGGCGGTCGAGATGGTCTGTGAATAATCGGCCTGTTCCGGGGTCAGTTCCGTATCTTCCAGAAGCTGCGACATTCCGATGATGCCGTTCATCGGGGTGCGGATTTCGTGGGACATATTCGCCAGAAAATGGCTTTTGCTCCGGCTTTCGTTTACGGCATCTTCTTTGGCCTTTTCCAGCTCGATTTTCAGCCGGGCATCCTCTTTCTGCCGGTCTTCGAGCTGGCCGGCCATCCGGTTGATCCCGCGTTCAAGCAGCCCCAGTTCATCAAAGGAATCGGCTGAGGGAATCCGCGCTTTGTAATTTCCGCCGGCGACGGCCTGAAGGCAGTGAATGGACGCGGTGATTCGCGGAAGGGTCAGGCGGCGCACCAGAAAGGCGCCCGCGAAGGTGGTCAGGAGAATGCAAAGCAGTTCGCCGGACAGAAATGTGGAGGCGAGTTTTTTCTTTTCCAATGCGGCAGATTTGGCATCGATGGTCAGGTGAAGAACCCCTTGAAAAGTTCCGTTGGAAAACAACGGGGTTGAGAGGGTCGATTGAGTAACACCGCTTGGTTTTCGCTGAATGATATCGGTTTCTTTTGGCGAGTCCGGGACAAACGGAATGGTTTTACAGGGGTAGGAATTGCCCTCAAGCGCCGGTTCCGTGCTGTATTCGACTTGTCCGTCGCTGCGGCACACAAAAGCCTGAACAACGGTTTCTCCGATCAGATTCGACAGGGATTCCCGATCACGGGCGGCGCTGCGGGGAAGCGCCTGCTGGTTCATCAGGCGGCCGGGAATTCGGGACTGCGCAGAAAACCGTTCGTCAATTTGTTGTGAGAACAGACGGGTGTAATAAAAACCCAGGCCGAAAAACCCGATTGAAGAAATTGTAAAAATGGCCAGGCCCAACTTGAATGCCAGCGACATTTCAACTTTTTTCATTCTGACTTTCCGTATAATGGTTATCTGCCGCGTCTGCTGTTGAACAAAAAAACCAACCGGATCGGAGCAAGCAGAGGTCTTTCACGGTGAATTGCGCGGTTCTACGGAATTGGATGCGGCATAACAATGTAAAAAAGAAAAAAAGTTCGGGAAAAATGTCAGCAGGCCGGTCCGGCTTTGAAACAACGGTCCGGCTTTACAGAGGTTTCTGAGTCGGGCAAACGGTTCCGAAGGGTTTAAAACACGAAAGACATGAGCGGCGGAGCCGTCATGTCTTTCCATGTTACGGATGACAGTTTATCCGTTCGCCGCCATCCTCTGCGGAACCTGTTCCGCAGGGGATATCGGCGTTTTGCGGGGTTATTGATAAGTGACTTCGAGTATCGGACGGTTTGCTGCGGTCGCATTCTCACCGGAATAGAATCCGAGGTAGTCATCGGCGGTGTCGTTGTCGTCATCCGCTGTGAAGCGAATACGATATTGCGTATGACTGGCGGTGGTTTTAGTGATTTTGGTGAGTCCGGTTGCGTTGAGACTTCCGGTTGCCCAGGAGTTCGTGGTCGCCGGATAACTCAAGGTGGCGACATCGGATGCGCTGGCGGGACCTTCAAAATCCGTGATTTGCAACGCTGCGTTATCACTCCATCCGGTGTTCGCGTTTTTAACGTCAACCGTAAGGGTT
>JALOTS010000063.1 GCA_025457785.1 Pontiellaceae bacterium
GGCAGCACCTGCGCGATCCTGATGAATCGGTATCCGTACAACAGCGGGCACTTGATGGTTGCGCCCTTCCGCCACATTGCTGAATTCGACCAGTTCACCCGCGAGGAAACGCTGGAAATGGCCGACCTTTCAAACCGCGCCATCGCGGCCCTTCGCAAAACCATGAATCCGCAGGGTTTCAATATCGGCTACAACCTGGGCGAAGCGGCCGGCGCGGGACTCAAAGACCATCTGCACCGTCACATCGTGCCGCGCTGGATCGGTGACACGAATTTCATGCCCGTGCTCGGCGGACCGCATGTGATGCCCGACGCACTCGATTCCACCTACAGCCTGCTGGCCGACGCGTTAAACTCCGCCGGACCGGCTTAATTGAACCGGAAAAAATTTCTTCCGGCACGGAAAGTTTGATACGGTTGCGTTCCTAAAGAAGGAGTCGGGATGAAAAGAATCATTTTTTTCGATGCGAAGCCCTACGATCATGAATTTTTCGATGCCGCCAACCGGCGGCACGGTTATGAGATCAAATATATTCCAAACCGGCTGTCGGCGGATAATGCGCCATCAGCCGCAGGCTACGATGCCGTTTGCGCGTTTGTGAACGACGACCTTTCCGCGCCGGTTGCCGCAATTCTCCACCGGAACAACATTCGCATCATAGCCATGCGCTGCGCCGGATATAACAACGTGGATCTCAATTCGGTGTTCGGAAAAATTCATGTGGTCCGTGTGCCGGCCTATTCCCCGTATGCGGTCGCCGAACACGCGGTCGCACTGATCATGGCTCTGAACCGGAAAACGCATAAAGCCTACAACCGCACCCGTGACAGCAATTTTTCGCTCAGCGGTCTGCTCGGCTTTGACCTGCACGGAAAAACCGCCGGAATTATCGGAACGGGGCGCATCGGACAGGTTTTGGCAGGAATTCTCAAAGGATTCGGCATGCGCGTGCTGGCGTTCGACCGCTTTCCGAAAACCGATTGGGCTGCGGGCGCAGGAGTGGAAT
Organism: Pontiellaceae bacterium; assembly: GCA_025457785.1. GTDB lineage: Bacteria > Verrucomicrobiota > Kiritimatiellia > Kiritimatiellales > Tichowtungiaceae > Tichowtungia. The sequence goes on from JALOTS010000063.1 coordinate 1,007, forward strand.
ATGTCGAACTGGATGAGCTGTACTGTCAGTCCGACATCATCAGCCTGCACTGTCCTCTGACACCGGAAACAAAATATATGATTAACGAGGAGAGCCTCTCCCGGATGAAAGACGGGGTTATGCTGATTAACACCAGCCGGGGCGGTCTGATTCAGACACAGGCGCTGATTGATGCGCTGAAAAACCTGAAGATCGGAGCCGCCGGTCTGGACGTGTATGAGGAAGAAGACGGCTATTTTTTTGAGGACTGGTCCGGCGAAGTGTTGACCGACGATGTGCTGGCGCGTCTGTTTACCTTCCCGAACGTGCTGGTCACCGCGCATCAGGCCTTTTTCACCCGGGAGGCGCTCCGCAATATCGCCGAGACCACTCTCGCCAATCTGGAGGCCTTTTTTCAAAACGGCCGTCTGGACAACGAAATCTGCTACCGCTGCACCAAGGAGGCCTGCCCCCGCAAAAAAGAGGGCGCCTGTTTTTGAAATGAGATTGAAAAAAAACCGCCGGCGGGCATGATGCACAGTTTCTATGATCAAAACGACGGCCATAATAAACAACGAAGCCGGCATTCATTGCCGTCCGACCGCTCTGATTACGCAGGCCTCCGCAGACTTCAAAAGTGTTGTAACCGTAACCTCTCCGGCAGGTAACTGCCGCCTCGGTTCGGCGCTGGATCTGATGATTCTCGGTCTGGCAAAAGGCACAAAAATCACACTCCGGGCGGAGGGCCCCGACGAAACCGCCGCCCTCGCGAAGTTTAAAGAGCTGTTCGAAACCGAGTTCGATTTCCCCAATGCGGGAACCGGATGCTGAATCATGTACACCGCGCCATCCATTCCCGAAACGTTTTTCCCGAGAGCATCCGCCTACCGGAACCGGATTTCTTCAAACGAAGTGCGCGAAACCGCCGGACGCTGTTTTCCTTATACCGAGCGGCATTTGCAGGCCCTTTGGTTTGATGATCATCTTCGTCCGCAAAACTTGAAAACCTCGCGCGGCGAGCCCGTCTGCGTCGAAAGTCCCGGACGCTGGAATCTGGAAGCAGGGCCGGATTTTTCCGGCGCGGTTCTGCGGATCGGCCGCGAACAGCGACGCGTTGCGGGCGATGCCGAGATTCATATTTTTTCCGGCGATTGGAAAAACCACGGACACCACACTGATCCCCGCTATGCCGGAGTCCGCTTTCATATCACCTGGTTTCCCGGCCCCGTCAACGGATCCCTCTTCCCTCCGGGAACAGTGCATCTCTCCCTGCACGACACCTGCACCGCCGATCTCGACAGCATGGATCTGACCGCCTACCCCTACTCCGAACCCCGCGCCCAAACCGTTTTTCCAATGGTTGGAAACAGCCCCGATGACATTTTCCAAACCTTGGAAAGCGCAGGCGAAGAACGGCTGCGGCAGAAGGCAATGCGGATTTCCTGGCTGATTCAGCAGCGCGGCGAAACACAGGCGCTCTACGAAGAAACCGCCGCCGCGCTCGGCTATAAACACAATAAAGCGCCCTTCCGGAAACTGGCGCAGCGGCTTCCTCTCGAAACCCTCGCGCACTATGGAACGGACTGGAAAACGGTTTATGCGGTGCTGCTCGGCATTTCCGGCCTGCTTCCCAAACAGGCCGCTGCCGGATGGCCGGAAACGTCGCGCAACGAGTTGCGCTCCCTCTGGGACTGCTGGTGGCGCGAACAGCACAAATGGGAGGAAACCGCCCCGCTCGACAAAACCGAATGGAAACTGTCCGGTCTGCGCCCGCTCAATCATCCCCTGCGCCGCCTCTGCGCTCTGGCTCAGTGGATTGCCGGCGGATATTTCCAGTCGTTGGAAAACGCAGAAACGGTGTCCCCTTCGCACTTCCCGACATTGGAAAACTGTTTCTGGACGGAGCATATCGGCTGGACGGGCAAAGCACAAAAAGCGGAACTGGTCGGGAAAGACCGCGAACAGGCGGTTTTTTTGAATGTGATTCTGCCCTGCCGGCTGGCAAAAGGCGACGGAACAAACTTGAAACACCTTCCGGTTGAGCCCATAAACAGCGTCATTCGCGAAACGGCCTATACGCTTTTCGGCCCCGACCATTCGCCGAAACTCTACCGCAGCGCGCTCGCCCGCCAGGGCCTCATTCAGATCTTCAACGACTTCATCCTGACCGGCCGAATTGAAGAATTGTCCATCGTCTCGAAATAAGGAAGAATCCCCCCTGCCCGACAGAAACCAAACAGAATACATTTTATCAGAACGATTATGGTCAGAATTATTTTCACTCAGGCACAAAATTCTCTCTCATTATTCTGACCGTAATTATTCTGATCATATTCTCTCTTCGGTTGCGGCGGTGCCGGGTGTTCATTTTTCTGTTTTGATCAAAAAATGCCGGCGCAGGAACTCAACCTTCCGCGCAAGGTGCGCCGCGCCGCCGCCTTCGTGTCCGGCCTGCGGATAAATGACCATCTCTTTCTCCGTGCCGATTTTGTTACAGGCCGCATAGGTGCATTCCGGCGGACAAATCATATCCCTCAGTCCGCAGGAGACCAGCACCGGACAACCGATTTGCGGCGCCAGGTTGATGTTGTCAAAATAGGACAGATTCCGCCGGACCGTTTCGGCCCGCTCCGGAAACGCCGCCAGATAATCGGCAATCCCGGCCCCGCCGCCGCTGCGGCTCAGAATCCGCCGCTCCATCCAGCAACTGCTCGGCACGTCCGCCATGCAAAGAGCCGCCGACGGGTCGAGCGCCGCGAGCCCCAGCGCCATTCCGCCGCCCTGACTGTGCCCTGTCACCGCAATCCGCCGCGGATCAATCTCCGGAGTTTCGCGGGCCAGCCGGACGGCGCGTAAAAAATCGGTCCAGGTGCAGTACAAATAACTGTTCATCAAATCGTTCAGGTTCAAGGTCCACCGGCAGGAGGTGCCATCGCCGTCAAACAGGGTTTTCGAGCCGGTGATGCCGCGCTGAAGACGGTAATCCGGCGAGATCACCGCGCAGCCCGCCGCGGTCCACACCGAAAAATCCGCCGGTTTCCCGCGACTGCGGTTCGCGCCATGACAATGAATCACCGCCGGAACCTTCTGCCGCTTCGCCTCCGGCGGAAGAATCAGCCAGGTATGCACCGGCGTTCCATCCAGCCCGTCAAAGGTCAAATCCCGCACCTCCGCCGCGTTGTCACCGCAGACGTTCAACGGAACCGATGCGCAGCGATACCGCGTTTCAGCCCAAAACCGATCGAAATCCGGCGGTTTGGTCTGCGGCACATTCAGCGTTTCAAGCTCAGAAACAAGCGGATTAGACAACATGGCTTTCTTCTTTCATTCAACACGGGGGCAAAATAGAATGTGCGACATGAAAACATATTCAACCTTTATTGTCACCCTGCTCGCCGCTCTGATTTATCCAATGATTGGAAAAGCAGCAGCAGAACCTTCCACTGTCCGGAACATCCCGCTCATTTATCAGATTCCGATCAAGGATCAGATTGAACCCGCCCTGCTCTACGTCGTCCGGCGCGGCGTGCTCGAGGCCAAAAAGCAAAAGGCCGATGCCGTGGTTTTCCTCATGGACACCCCCGGCGGCAGCGTAAAGGAAACCCGCGAAATCATGAGCCTCATCGGGCAGATTAACGTACCGGTTTACACCTTCATTGAAAAAGATGCCTACTCCGCCGGCGCCATTATCGCCCTCTCCACGCCGCACATCTACATGGCGCCCGGCAGCGTCATCGGTGCCGCCACACCGCTGATGATGGGCCCCTTGGGCGGAGTTGAAGAACTGCCCGATGCCGTCGAAGAAAAGATGACCTCCGCCGTGGCCGCGCTGGTGCGCGCCGCCGCCGAACAGGGCGGACACGATCCGCAAATCGGCGAAGCCATGGTGCGCCGCGAACTCGGCTTTACCTCGGGAACCAACGTCCTATGCAAAGCGGGCGAACTGCTTACGTTGACCGCCAGCGAAGCCGAAGGAATCCTCTCCGACGGCACCGTGAAGGATGTCGCCGCCATGCTCGAAAAAGCCGGACTTCCAAACGCGGAAATCCGCGAGCTGACTGTTACACCCGCCGAACGGATTGCGCGGGTCATTGCAGGTTTTGCGCCGATTCTTTTGATAATCGGACTCGGCGGAATCTATCTTGAAATCAAAACGCCGGGATTCGGCCTGCCGGGAATCGCCGGAACGTTCGCGCTGGTCCTCTTTTTCTTTGGGCACCATCTGGCCGGACTGGCAGGCATGGAAGATGTCATCCTGTTTGTGATCGGTGTCATTCTGCTGCTGATCGAGGTGTTCGTCACACCGGGCTTCGGACTGCTCGGCATCAGCGGGCTGGCCCTGATGTTATTCTCGCTCGTCAGCGCCATGAGCTGGCAGCCGCCGGGAGAACTTCTGCCCACCTTTTCCGGAAGCGGAGCGACGCTGCAACACGCGCTCCGCAATCTGGCGCTGGGAACCGCCGGCACCATTCTGCTCGGAATTCTGGCCGGAAAATACCTGCCGAAGTCACGGATCATGCGCCCGCTGGTTCTCGCACAAAGCACCGATAAAGCCGAAGGTTTTACGGCGGCCTGTGACCGCAGCGAACTGCTCGGCAAAGAAGGCACAGCGGAAATGAACCTGCATCCGGCGGGCCGCGCGCTCTTTGCAGGCGAACGCATCAACGTCATCACCCGCGGCGAATTTATCGAAAAAAACTCCGCCGTACGGGTTATTGAAGCCACCGGAAGCCGCATCCTCGTGGAAAAAATCTGATTTCGGAATGAAGCCGTTCGATGACCCGCCTTCATTTGACGGCAAACAGTTCGTACCCCTGTATTCAGGTCGTGAAGAAACTCCGGCAGCATTCATCCGCCATCTGCGGATTGAAATTCCCTTCGGGTCATTCTTTTTCTCCGTGCACCATTTTGGCAATCACCCCGCGATGGGATTCCACCACAGTACGGGCGGCTTCGCCGAGGCGGGCGCGGGCGGCGGGGTCGGCCAGAAGTTCCGCAATCGCTGTTTCCAAAGTTTGAAAATCGGGAACCTGCCGCAGCGCGTTCGCTGAACGAAAGTCGTCCATGACAGCCGGAAAGTTTTCCATGTTCGGGCCGACGACAACCGCTTTGCCGAACAGCGCCGGTTCAATCGGATTCTGTCCGCCGTGCGCACAGAGACTCTTGCCGACAAAAACGACATCGGATGCCGCATAAAAACTCATCAGTTCACCGGTGGTGTCCACGACCAGAACATCAGGCCGCAGCGAGGGTGTCGCGTCTGCGCTCCGCAATACGCAGGAAAAATTCTGCGACTCAAGCATCTTGACCACCTCTGCACGGCGTTCGGCGTGGCGCGGAACAAGGACAAGAAAAAGGTCAGGATGCATGGTGCGGAGGTTTTTATAAATTTTGCACAGCGCTTCTTCTTCGCCGGGCCAGGTGGAGCCGCCCAGCAGAATAAGTCCGTTGTCTGGAACTGAAAGCTGCCGAAGGACTGCGCGGGCCTTGGCATCCGCATCGGCGGCAGGCGGCGGCAGGTCATACTTAGCGGATCCGAGAATCTTGACGGTTTCCGCCCGGGCGCCCATCGCCAGAATTCGCTCGGCATCCTGCCGGCCCTGTACGCAGATCGTGGAAATCATTTCAAGCACCCGGCGCGTAAAAGGACGCAAGGCCATATAGCCTTTGAAGGAGGAATCAGAAATGCGCCCGTTGATCAAAGCCACCGGTACACCGCGTCGATGCGCCTGCCGGATCAGGTTCGGCCAGAATTCGCATTCCACCAGAATCAGCTTCAGCGGATTCATTTGGTTAAGAACACGCGAAATGACCCACGGCAGATCGACTGGAAAATAGATCAGCACATCGCGGGAATCGAGCTTTTGGTCGGCCAGCGCGTGTCCGGTCGAGGTGTTGGTGCTCACAACGAACAATGCCTCCGGATGCTGTTTGCGGTATTCCTCGATAAATCGAAACGCCACAAACAGTTCGCCGACACTGACGGCATGAATCCAGATGCGGCGGCCTTGCGACAATCTGACCGTTGTGCCGCGCCCGTAGATACCGAGCCGCTGCTCAAAATGTTTTTTATAGCCGCCGCGCCGCAGCATACGCGAAATGAATTTCGGCAGCATGCACAAAAACACAACGGGAAACAGCAGATTGTAAACGAGCCAGAGCATTTTTCAGATTGACGATTTCCGATTGATGATTTCCGATTTATGGGTTTGAGTTCAAACGTGACGTAATGTCTATATTTTAAGCCTTTCTGACCAGTTCAATCTGCAATCGGCAATCATAAATCTTCAATGCCGCCTACGCCCGCGGATGGGCTTCCTGATAGACCTTTTTGAGTTTTTCTACGGAGACGTGGGTGTAGATTTGCGTGGTGGAAAGACTGGCGTGCCCCAGCAGCTCCTGCACACTGCGCAGATCGGCGCCGTTATCGAGCAGGTGCGTCGCAAAGCTGTGGCGCAGGGCATGCGGCGAGATGGACGGCTTCAGGCCGCAATACCCGACATAGGTTTTCATCATCCGTTCAATGGAGCGCGCTGTAATCGGCCCGCCGTGTTTGTTGAGAAAAACGGCGCGGTTCGCATTGCCGGTCATCCCCAGCGAAGTCCAAACCTCGGAACGCATGGCCAGCGCATTCTGCAGCGCCCGTTCTGCCGGACGGCCCAGAGGACAAAGCCGTTCCTTTTTCCCCTTGCCGAGCACACTGACGATTCCGGAAAGAACATCAATCCGGTTCTCAGTCAGCGTCACCAGCTCGCCGATACGCATCCCCGTGCTGTAGAGCACTTCGAGAATCGCTGTGTCGCGCACGGGAACATACTCCTTAAAAATACTGTCCGGTGTTTGCCCCGCCGCCATGGCATGCGGCGCGACCAGCAGTTGTTCCACTTCATTCACGGAAAGCACCGACGGCAGATAGCTGCCCTTTTTCGGCAGATGCAGCCCGCTGAACGGATTAAGCGGAACATAGTTCTCGCGCACCAGAAACTTATAAAACGAACGCAGCGCGGAGAGCTTGCGGCTGGTCGTGGTCGGCTCCATTTCCAGCTTCTGGAAAAAAACGAGAAACTTGCGGGCGGAAAAGCGGTCGGCCTCCTTCCAGTTGTACGGCGGCTTCGCCTCATCGCCCCAGATCAGTTCCACAAACTGCCGGATATCGATCAGGTAGTTACTGACCGTATGCTCCGAGGCGTTTTTCTCGCCCTGCAAATACTTCACAAAATGTTCAACGCACGGATCCATAAAAAATCATACAACAGACTGACTAAAATCATATTACACATAATAATAAACTTATAGCACAAATCCCTTTTCTCAGCGAAAATGCTATAAATCACGGACTTTTTTCGGAGAAAAGATCACCTGTCAACCAAAACATGAATCAGGCGGACCCCTTCGCCCCTGCCTCCAGTGACGGCCTCGATCACGTTCATGTGTCGGGACCGTCTCTGTGATAGCGAGTCCATTCAGAAAAGGTTAAAAAAATGTACGGATGTGTACACTGTTTCCGTAAAAACTCTGCGTGTATCTACAGCCGGGATTCAAACATCCGCCACAGGACATCATCTTTTACAACCGATCAATCAACTCCTGCTTCTTTTTCGAGTACTCTTCATCACTGATCATGCCTTTTTCGTGCAGGGTTTTCAGGGTCTCCAGTTTTTCAACGACAGACGATACTTCCCCTTCCGGCGCAGACATCGCTGCGTTTCCCCGAACTTCCGTCGTCTGAACTCCCGTTTCAGCGACACCGCCGTCCTGAATTTTCGCAGTCAGAAGACGGATGGCCTTTTCGGCATTTGCGTCGCCGGGGCGGCATTGCAGAGCCTTTCGGAACGAAGCAAGTGATTCCTCCAATCGGCTTTGTTTCAGGAGATCCAGACCTTGCTGATAGTACTGCCTGTACAATTGATCGCTGGCGACTCCTTCGCCATTAGAGGAAACTGCTTTCGCAGGGGTATCGCCAATTTCTTTTTTGCACAGAGCAAAGCTTATTGCACGTGCAGGCGGCCACACTCTTTTCCAATGATTGTGAAAAATGTTTTTCAACAATACGAGCGCCCACGTCGAGGGTTCGGGAATGACCGGCTCACCCTGGAATACTTCGACCCGCGCCTGA
>JALOTS010000334.1 GCA_025457785.1 Pontiellaceae bacterium
CGACACAGGCGCGGGATGAAGTAAACCGTCGCCAGAGCGTTTCAATCCACGCCCCCCGCGCGGGGGGCGACATCATTTTTGTAACCGGTTGGGCCGAAAGATGCAATATCATGTTTTGCGCGAACCATCCCGCCGGTACTGTTTTTATTTTTCAAATGTCAAAGATCATAGCGATTATCTGTTATGCGCCAACAGGTTGTATGTTGCGCGAGCCGTCCGGGGCATCGGTGCGGGCTTACGGTTCGCGCAGTCAAATAATCAGGGTGTCTTTTTCTAAATTCAGGGTTTCTTTGGCTCCGTGATGTTCGACTCGTCGCTCCCAATTGGAGCCGAGAAAATAAAACCGCAGGCTGTCTTCTTCTTTGCTGAACGCTCTGAGCAGCAGGTTGCGCAGTCTCGTCCATTGCGCGGGATCTACAATGCACTCAAAGACGGAGTTCTGAACACGCAGCCCGAAGCTTTCGCATATTTTTGCGACGCGCCGCAACCGGCGCTGTCCGCGTTTGTTGACGGTGGATACGTCGTAGCTGACTAAAACCAACATATTCGACTCCTTTTAATTAACCGCAAAAGAACACAAGGAACGCAAAAACAGATTTTATCGGCTTTTCATTCATCTGATGATAAACGGGGGGTAGGCTTCAAGATCACCGCGCAGATGCCGCGCCATCAGTTGCGCCTGCAGATGCGGCAGCAGCCCGATTTTGCACGGCTCGCCGAGATAAGGATGCGTAATTTCCTCCTGCTTGCGCTTCTGCCAGGTTGCGAGAACAATCTTGCGTGCGTCGTCTGTCATGGTAACGGCACCTCCGGACGAGTCGTTGAAATCTTTCGGCTGAACCTGCCGGCGATTGATGAGGGACAGGACCAGCCGGTCGGCCAGAAAGGCGCGGAATTCCTCCATCAGATCGAGGGCCAGACTGGGCCGTCCGGGCCGGTCGGCATGCAGAAATCCGACGCAAGGATCAAGTCCGACTCCTTCAAGCGCGGAGCGGCAGTCGTGAACAAGCAGGGTGTAAATGAATGAGAGCAGCGCATTCACCGGATCGAGCGGCGGACGGCGGTTGCGTCCGTTAAAAACAAAGGCTGCATCGGAAACGGTAATCAACTGAGAAAAGACATTGAAATAAGACGCTGCGGCTTCCCCTTCGATTCCGCGCAGTTCATCAACCGGACGGGGCTGTTCCAATCGCCGGAGATATTGAGTCAGCCGCGTCTCCGCTTTTTCCAGGGCCTGGAAATCCGTTTTTTCTCCATGGTCGCGCAGGGCGCGGCGGAGAACGGTGCGCGAATTTGCCAGCTTTCCGGCCAGAATCGAGCGAACGATGGAACCGGCGGCTTCCGGCTGATCGGCAACGCGGTATTGTTCGCGCCGCAAAAGGACATTTCCGGAAACCGGCCCCTGAATGCGGGCAAGAAAATTTCCGTATTCGGAAAGAAAAGAGACCGCCACGTTATGTTCCGCACAATGGTGCATCAGAAACGGACTCATGGAAACCGCGCCGAAACAGACGATCCCGTCGAGCGTATGAATAGGCAGCCGCAGCCGGTTTTCCTTTTCAACGTTCACCACGACCGACTCGCCCTCTTTGAAGAGGTAGCTGTTCTGCGTGGTGACATACAATGTGTTCAGATGTTTTTTCATGGCTTCACACTTGTCCGTCAGCAGTTATCGGGGATCAGGTTCATGAATCATACGGTTGATATAATCAAAAACAGCCTGCTGTTTTTGCGGCATACAGATGTCGAACAGCGAACAGGCGGAGCACTTCTTCGCGTCATATTCCGGCGGCGGGGTTTTTCCGTTGAGGATCAGTTCATGCAGCTTTTGCGCAACGGCTTCAGTTTCGGCCCGCAGTTCCGGTGTAAACACCACTGGCTGCCGTCGCCGGGGCTGACCGTAAAAAATCGCCCCCTCGGGAATTCCAATCTGCATCATCTCTTCCAGGCACAGAGCCTGAGCGCAGAGCTGAACCCAGTCGCAATGATCCGGCTTGGGTTTTCCCCGCTTGTGTTCCACAGGAAACACCCTGACGGGTGATTTCAAATTTGAAATTTCAGATTTAAAATTCGATTGAATTCCGTGGAATTCAATCGAGTCAGCCTTGCCGATCAATCCGAGACGAAGCGAGCGCAGCGGGACGGCGTATTCAGTGCGGACTCCGTCGCGGGTTTCCGCTTCGGGCCGGTCCACGCGATCATGCTGCGCCCTGCCCTCGGCGGTAAACCGGTTTTCGCTCCACTGCTGTTCCACATGAATCAGGGCACACTGGCGCGGACAATAGACGTAGTGCTGAAGAGCGGAGAGCGGCAGAAGGTCGGAGTCAGCAAAACTCATTTTAACTTCTCCAGCTTTTTAAGCAGCACTTCACGCATACGCGGCTTGTCATCCGGAGTGAGCGAGACAAGCTTTTTTCCCTGCTGCTGATAGAGCTGCTGCTTTTTGAGCATTCCGATTTTGTAATCCGCAGTGTCCATGCCCCAGTATTCGATATAGACATCAAACTCGGGCAGGTAGAAATCCGGACGGATGGCGCAGCCGTCGAGAATGCGGAACCGTTCGTCGTAGCGGTAGCGGATGCCTTCGGCGGCAAGAATTTCTGCAATCATCCGTTCGCCGTCCGACTGCACCCAGGTGCCGTCTTTG
>JALOTS010000335.1 GCA_025457785.1 Pontiellaceae bacterium
GAAATCGGCATGAGAAAAATGGCGATCATCGAACTCATGATGTGGACATCGTAGCCTCCGCCGATCAGCAGGCCCATGGTGCAGATTACGGTAATGATCGCGACCAGCATCGGGGCGGTAATCAGCGAAACGCGGCGGAAGAAGAACAGCAGGAGCAGGAAGATAACCAATCCCGCGAGCGGCGCGGAACCGGCCATCTGAATGAGCATTTCGACGCCGAAGGTGTCCTGCGCCACCGGCTGGCCGGTGATGTATAGCTGATCTTCGGCAGGCCAGTCCGCTGTCAGTTTTTCAATCAGATTGGCGACGTTATAGCTGTAGGTTTTTTCGAGGATTGGAACGTAGAGCGCGATGGCTTTTCCGTCCTCGGAAACCAGTGTGCCTTTATAAAGAGGATTGTTCATCGCATCGTCGCGCAGCGCCAGCGCCGCGTCGCGGGTCGCGGGCGGGGTTTCCATGAGGTATTCAATTTTCAGCGCGCCGTGTTCCGCCTGCTTGATGTTATCCACCACGGACGGACTGATGAGTTCTGCCTTTACGATTGCGCTGTTTCCGTTCGCGTCAAAAAGCCGGTTGACATCGTGGCGGAAAACTTTTGCCAGCATCCGTTTCGCGGCGCTTGCCGGACGTAAATCGGGCGCAAACTCTTGAGGAACCGTAATCTCCGGCAGACCTTCTGCATTTTTACGCAAACTTAAAAGCTGCCGGGTCAACAGATCAATACGTCCCAGCGTCTCAATATTAAAAATTCCGTCGGGATGGCTGGTATTGACGACTCCGGCGATCACCATGTCGTAGAGAGCGAATTTCGCCTTCGTTTGATTGTGAAAAACCCGGATCGGCTCGTTCGGAGAGAGCATGTTTTCCGGATCGTTGTCAAACTTCACCTTCGGGAACTGCACGGCGCTGAAGCCGGTCAGCAGAACCACGAGCAGAATGACAATCCACGGGAAGCGCAGGCTTAAATTGGTCAGGTTTAATTTCATAAACGATTCTCCATGCATTCTACTCAAAGTCCGTTTCTGTGCAGTGGGTGCAGATGCAGTTTAAAACAGAAAGAGCGCGCGGGTCTGTGACGGAATACCATATTTCCTTTCCCTGGCGGCGGGCGGTCAGCAGGCCGGCGCGGCGCATCTGGTTCAGATGCTGAGAAACAACCGCCTGCGGGAAACCGGTCTCTTTCATTAACGCATGCACGGGAACCTCCTGTTCGCGTTCGAGGATTTCAATCATACGCAACCGTTGAGGATGTGCCAGTATTTTCAGCGTTTCTGCGGCGCGTTGCAGCGACTCCGCCCTCAATTTACCCTGCCGTATGCAGGGAGACTTCTTGCTCATATCGCTTCCTTTTTTAACGTTCCCGATCCATTCATGACTCCAATGTATTAAAAAATTACAATATGTCAATATATAAAAGCAGTTTCGTGGAGGTTTCGGGTCGTTTGGGAAGTCGGGTTTCATTCATTGCGCCATATTTGGGTTTCATCAAGACCGCCGAACAGGTGCCCGCTTGGGTTATCGAAAAGCTTAAGGGAATGACCGCCAAAAACTGGAAGCAAATAAAAGCGGAATTACTGCTTTGATTGTGATACTAAAAGCCAGAGAGAGGTTGAACAATGAAAACAGGTAAACACGATCAATACACCTATCGGGTCACATGGGCGGAAGAGGACGGCGAACATGTCGGACTTTGCGCCGAATTCCCCAGCTTAAGCTGGCTGGCTGAAACCCCGGAAGCCGCCCTGCGCGGAATCCGCCGCACCGTCGCCGACGTAGTGGCCGAGATGGAAACCGAAGGCGAACTCGTCCCCGAACCGCTGGCAACCCGCAAATACAGCGGAAAAATACTTGTCCGTATCCCGCCGGAAGTACACCGCGAACTTGTGCTTGAAGCCAGTGAAGAACATATCAGCTTAAACCGTCTTGTCAGTGCGCGGCTGGCATACCCGCACGCCCCGGCAAGCCGTAAACCGCGAGAAAAATCCGCGCTGGCCTGAACAAAAAACAGCTTTTGGGTTATGCCTGAATGCAATTGACAATAGAAACGTAAAGGTTACTATATGAAGTACGAACTCAGAGAGTACATAGATCGGAACCGTTCCCCATATGCCGGTTGGTTTAATTGCGGCAGCAAAAGAACGCTGGGCGGCATACAGGAAAGCGAGAGGGTAATATGGCACTGACAAGAAGCTATAAAGAAACGATCATGGAACGGCTGCAAAACGATAAAGAGTTTTGCAAGGCAACCTATGCGGAAGCAATTTCCGCATTGCAGGAAAACGAGGTCTCCGTGGCTCTTTCGATGCTGCGCGACCTGGTTCACGCAACCCTTACCTTCAAAGGGCTGGCACAGACAACCGGAATCAGTGAAAAATCACTGCACCGCATGTTAGGCGAAAACGGCAACCCCACCGCCCAAAGCATCGGAAAAATTCTGAAAGCCATCAGTCAGGACTTAGGCATTCATCTTGAGGTTGCGGCTTAAGCGGTGTTTGAGACCAGATGCCATCCGATCATTTTTTAATAAACTTCTCTGCGTATTCCTTAGCCCAACTTCCGCGGCCTAAAAAATAAGTTTTTATCCCGCAACGCTTTGCGGGGCCGCAGGCACTACATTTTCGCGCATTCTCCGTTTTGATAGAT
>JALOTS010000064.1 GCA_025457785.1 Pontiellaceae bacterium
AGAGGTGATCGGGCTGGCCGGCATCTCCCGCGATATTACCCAGCAGAAGCGGGAAGCGTTGCAGATGAAAACGCTCATCGACAGTCTGCCCGCCTATATTTACATCAAAGACACTGCGGGCAGATTTCTTTTGGTTAATAAAAAATTGGCGGATGAAAACAACATAGAAAATCCTGACGATATGCTCGGGAAAACCGATTTCGATTATTATCCCGAAAAACTGGCTCAAAAATCTTACGAAGACGAACAGGCGATTATTCAATTCGGAAACCCGCTTCTGAATTGTGAAGAAGAGGGACACAGCCGGGATGGCAGTTTGTGCTGGGTTATGACATCAAAAATTCCGCTGAAAGATGAACACGGCACTGTTTTCAGTCTGGTGGGAATCGGCGTGGACATTACAGAGCAAAAGAAGTATCAGGAACAGGTGAATTACGGCGAGGCCATGCGCCGGGAAAAAGAAAAGGCAGAGCAGCACGCCGCGTTCATTAACGCCATCTTCGATAACATGGAAGACTGGATGTATTTCAAAGACCGTCAGTCCCGGCTGCTCGGCGCAAACAAAGCCTGGGTTCATGCAAAAAAAGCCAGCTCGATTGACGACCTGCTCGGAAAAACAGAGCTGGATTTTTTCGTCACGCCGATGGGATGGCAGCTATATGAAGCGGAACAGCATCAGATGGCCACGGGCGCAGTCACACGGATCCGCGAAAAGCATATTGATCCGGACGGAAAGGTTAAATATATCGAGTCGATTAAATGTCCAATGCGCAATGAAAAGCGGGTTGTAATCGGTCTGGCCGGCATTTCCCGTGACGTGACCCGTCAGGTTGAAAACGAAAAAGAATTGATCGACGCACGCAAAGAAGCCGAGGCGGCCCGGAAACAGGCGGAAAATGCGGCCAAAGCGAAAAGCTCGTTTCTGGCCAATATGAGTCATGAAATCCGCACCCCCTTGAATGCCGTCATCGGCATGACAAGCCTGCTGGCGGACAGCAAAATGGACGAGGAACAGCGGGACTTTGTTCAAATCATTCAAACCAGCGGAGAGGCTCTGCTGACGCTGATTAACGACATTCTGGATCTGTCGAAAATCGAGGCGGGGGCGTTGCAGCTCGAGGAAATCCCTTTCAATCTGAGACGGTGTGTTGAAAGCTCGCTGGACATTGTATCTTCGTCCGCATTTGAAAAAGGACTGGAACTGGCCTGTTCGATAAATGGCGATATCCCTCAGGTTTTCATCGGTGATTCAGGCCGTTTACGACAGGTTCTGCTGAACCTGCTGAACAACGCGATTAAATTCACCGAATCCGGAGAAGTGGTTGTCCGGGTTGCCGGAACACCGGTTCATGATCAGCATCACCGTCTTGATTTTTCGGTGACAGACACCGGAATCGGGATGACCGAGGAAACCGCACAGCGTATTTTCAACCCCTTCGAACAGGCCGATGCCTCAACCACCCGGAAATACGGCGGAACCGGCCTCGGTCTGTCCATCTGCAACAAACTCGTCGAAATGATGGGGGGAAGCCTCCATGTAAAGAGTGCGATTAAGGAGGGATCCACATTTTCTTTCAATATCATCCTGCGCCGGGAGGCGAACGATGCCACCGCTCAAATCGGCATTAACCGGGAAGCGTTGCGGGGCAAACGGGTTTTAATTGTAGATGACAATCTGACGAATTTAAAGATTCTCGAAGCGCAGCTCCGGGAGTGGGATGTCACACCGCTGACCTTCAGCAGAGGGCAGGATGCTCTGAGACATCTTGGAAACCTTGGAGCCATTGATTTCGCCATTCTGGATATGATGATGTCAGAGATGGACGGGGAGATGCTGTCTGCGGCATTGCGCCAGCGGCCTGAATTTATGGATCGCCCCATTTTAATTCTCAGTTCGACCGGCAATACCGCAATTTCGGAAAACCCGTCCGCCAACGCATGGCTCACCAAACCGGCTAAACCGGACCGATTGCTCGAAAAAATCGCGCTGCTGCTCGAAAATGCGGAAACGGGCAGATTGACGCACCCTGAAAAGATGGAGTCAAAAATCGGAAACACACTGGGTCTGACGCATCCGTTGCGGATTCTGGTGGCGGAAGACAACGCCGTGAATCAAAAAGTTGCGCTGAAACTGCTGTCCCGTCTGGGATATGAAGCGGATATGGTTTCTAACGGACTGGAATCGATCGAAGCGGTCAAAAACAAAATTTACGATCTGGTTCTAATGGACATTCAGATGCCGTTGATGAACGGCCTCGAGGCCACCCAGAAGATTCTGCAGCTCTACCCGGGCGGAAACGGACCGAAAATTGTCGCCATGACGGCGCACGCTTTGCAGGAAAGCAAAGAAGAAGGGATCGCGTGCGGCATGTCAGGCTACATCGTCAAACCCATCCGGTTCGAAGCTCTGATTGACGCGCTGAATGAAACATCCCGGAGAGACGATTAAAAAGCGCCCCGGACCCTTCGGCAAAGGGTTTATTGAGCATTCTCCCCCGTGAAAATTTTGAACACGGAAAGCGCATCAACAGCGGAAACAACCGCTTTTCGAACGGCCTCATCTCTCAGTCGCGAACTGATCGCCGAAAGCGCACGGATATACTGCGGATGCTGCGTTCCGCCCGCCGCCACCATACAGACAATCTGCACCGGAACATCATCGAGCGACGAATAATCGGCCAGCGGTTTTTTTGCGACACCCAGCGCCATCACCAGATCGTCCACCGAAGCAAGACGCACATGCGGAACACCCACTCCAAATCCGATCCCGGTACTCATCAGTTCTTCGCGACGGAAAATGGCCTGTTCCAGTTCCGCCTCGCTGTGAACCAGCGGAGAAGTTCCGAGGACGGCGCATAACGTCTTCAATGCAGGCTCTTTTTCAGACGTATCAAAAAAGACAACACGCTCAGGCGACAGAATCCGGGTCAGCATTCCTGTCGCGGACGAGAGGGCGGCAGGTGACGGAGCCGCCGAACCAATCCGTCGATTAACCCACCCTTCGATATCGCTGCGTTTAAACCGCCAGGTTGTGCCCAGTTTTCCTCCCGGCAACTGGCCCTTTTGTGCCCAGTCATAAACCGTTCGTTCCGAAACGCGCAAATACTCTGCAACTTCTTCAATGGTCATAATTTCATGGTTCATCTGCCGGTTCTCCTTCAAAAACCTGTCAGCCATGCGAAATTTTCAACTGTTTTCACCAAAATGACAAGAAAAGCGAACTCACATTATTACGAATTCGCTCCTGACTTCAACTGATTTCTCTTTTTTTCCGTATTTCATTCAGCCTTTCCGAAGGTTTGCGGTATTTCGGCGGATGTCCAGCCATTGGAAAACAACATCCAAAACAGCGGAGCCGCATCTCAAGTCTGATTCTTTCAGAAAGTCCGCTTTTTGCTGATGCAAGACAAAGAAGTCCATGCTAGATTGCCCGGCATTGTTCAGCTAATTTAACACGTCAGGGAAAAGATCAGATGGCAACACTCGTATTGTATCCGGAAACAGAGGATTCGCGGCTTATTCTTTTAAATAAACCGTCCCTGTTGATCGGCTCCGCGCCGGAGGCCGATATTTGTCTTGAGAGCGGGTTGATATCGGAGCGCCACGCACGGATTGAACAAAAACCGGACGGATATTATCTCATTAACCTGGCCGGCACGCCCGGGGTTCTTGTCAACGGGACCGAGGTTACATTCCAACGGTTGAAACACGGCGACAAACTTGAATTCGGCGGGGTCAAAGCCGTGCTGCTGCTGTCCGATAAAGAAGCAGCTCACGAAACTCCGGCTCATGAAGCACCGACGCAGGAGATGATGCTGCCCGCCTCAATGATGTCCACCGGGCTGGCGACCATGCCAAGAGGACCGACCCACTGCCCGCAGTGCGGTATGCCTCTCATGCCCGGATCACCCTCCTGCCCCCGGTGCGGATTGCAGTTTTCAAACTTCCCGGCCATCCCGATGGATTTCATTCCGCCCATACAGACGGGTCAGGCCGGACCGGGCATCCTGCCGATTATCGCGTTTCTGGCGGCGTTGACGGTTGTCGGTGCGCCGATTGCTCTGGTTTTGGGCCTGATGACCCTGTCAATTATCCGTCGGCGCGGAGGAACAGTCCGGGATCGCTCTCTGGCGAAATGGGCAATCGGTCTCGGACTGCTTTGGCTCATGCTGGGAGCCGTGGGCGCGGGGAGTCTGGTGCAGAAAATAAAAGAGCGAAAGCGGCTGAACGCCGCGGAAGCGCAAAAACGGGAACAATTGAAAACCATGGAAGTGAATGAAGCCAAGGTGATCCGCGCGCTCAAAAATCTGGCGTGCTCACAAAAATATGCTCATACCATCGAATGTTTTGACTCCGATTCGGACGGACAGGGTGAGTATGGCACATTACCCGTTCTCACGGAAACACGATCTCCGTTCTTCGACACAGATCTTGCTGATGGAAAAGCGTACGGCTATGAGTTTGCAATCCACCAAACTTCGGAAGGGCAGTTTCTGGCGGCAGCCGAACCCGTTCGCCACGGCGAAACCGGCATCCGAACCTTTACCATTAATCAGGACGGCCAGATTCGCGGCGGAGATACAGGCGGGCAGCGCTTTGGGCAGGGGTCATCCATGCTTCCCGTGTTACAGGGAGAACGAAGCGCCTACTACGAGATCGACGACGAGATCGCCAAGGATGTGTTGAACTACGTCAAAACCCTCTCATCCGGACTGCCCGATCAGGAAAAAAAACAGCGGATTCTGATGCGGCTGCGCAAGGACTATGCGCTGACTTCGGTCGGGCGCGAACTGGATGGCATAGAAGCATCGGTTGACCGGTTTGTGACCGAACAGCGCGCGCAGGCCATTTATCTGGAGGCCAAAGCCGCTCTGAAAGAAGGCAGTCTGGATGTGGCGCTCGCTAAATTAATGGAACTCAAAGAAAAGCACCCCTCCTTTTCGGAGATTGCCGCAGCGGAGAGGGAGCTGGGTGACCTGCGTTCCGGGATCGCGCAAAAACGGGAACAGGAGGCACTGGCACTGTTCACGCAGGCCGAGGAAATCGAGCGTAAAGGACAAAGTCCGCAAGAGGTGCAGCAACTGTATCAGCGCATAGAAAAGCTATACCCCGATACGGAGGTCGCGACCCGTATTGCCTCTTTGAAGCCGGAACTTCAACGCCAATTGCGCGAACACAGCGCGGAAGAAATCTTTTCAGACCTGATGGAATTCTCGCCGGAACGCGACTACGACGAAATTCTGAACCGGGCCAATCAGCTCCGCCGCAATTATAAGGACACCAATCTGTTTGGAAAAATGGAAAAAGACCTGGCCGAGAAAGAACGCAAAGCCCGTGCGGGCTCCTGGCGGGCCAAGACCGAGCAGAGCATGGCGGCGGGCCGCATGCGTGCAGCACTGGCACAACTGGAGTCGGCAACGCGCGAAAATCCGGATTTGATGTACGATCTGCAGGATTTATACATTAAGCTGTACCGCCATGTTGCAAATGCGCTGATGGAAGAAGGCGACGCACGCAAAGCGCTGGCCTATTACGAGAAGCTCGGCCAGTTGCTGCAGGTATCGGGCTCAGAAGAACAAGTGAGTCAGGATCTGCTGGCGAAACTGCACAACGTTGTCGGACAGGCAGACTACGAGCTGAAGGATTATGCAGAAGCCCGACGGCATTTTTCCAGCGCAGCCTGGAAGTATCCGGACGATGCGCAACTGAATATGCGGCTCGGTGCGGCAAATTTATTTACAGGTCTGTACCGTCCGGCCGAGACTTCTCTGACTCAGGCCCTGAACGTTCAGACAAATATGACGTCAGCCCGGCTGTACCAAGCCTATCTCAATCTGCGGGTTGTGCTCTCGTTGGAACGTGTTTTGGCGAATACATTGAAACAAGCACCCCCGGAAACAAACAGCCCATCCGCCCCAAGCTCTTCGCCAGCCAGTAACAGCGTCAACCCGATTGTTCTGGCCATCAACAATACAGGGAGCGGTCGCAACGGAACGACCGTCGTTTCCAGCGGCCCTGAAGACAGCTCCGTGATTGCCGCGCCGGAAGACCTGAAGTTGAAACAGTCAACCGCCGAAGAAGCCTGGTTCTCCAGCTTCGCGGGAAACGAGACGGAAAAAAATTCGTCCGTGCCGGAGCCAACAGATATGGATCTGTTCATGAGTTTTGATTATCAGAGCAGCAGGAATGTTTCGCCCGAAATCATGAAGTTTCTCGAAAAAACACAAGCCCTGAAAAATGAAAGAATGCTGGCGCTAAGCAAGGCAAAAGCTGCGGCAGACAAACTTATGGCTATGGGATATGCCGGAGCGGCCGCTGCGGCACGCAAGAAGGGTGAGATGGAGATAAAAACAAGTGAGGAAAAAAATCTTTCCAAACTTCGCTCTGAACTGAGCCAACTGCGCACAATTCACCTCACGGATGCCGATGCGCGCAAAGAATTATTCGAAATGATGAATGAAATGAAACAGCGCATCCGCACGGCCGCATCCGACATTCAGGCGGCAGGAGAAACTCAACCGCTGATCCGGTCGATGACCGAAAATATCCGGCTCCAAATCAATGCCAAATACGAATTTCTCCTGAAAGCCGAGACGTTGATTTCCCGTTGCATGAAGGAAGAGGTCGATCTGAGAAAAGAAATGCTGGAATTAGCTGAAGAAATGCTTCTAAAAGATTCCATTTCAATTTCGAATTCTTCTGCGAAAGACGTGTCTCGTTTCAGCAATAAAATTTATGAAAACAACAACGTCATAAAAATCGAGCAGGCCTTGCGGTCTCTCCGGGATTCAATGGATGTGAACGTGGATCTCAGCAACATCCTCCGGGCGGCAGAGGGACATGTGGCAGGCAATGAAAATCAGGCCGGCGCGGACGGCGGAACCGCTCTGTGACAACATTCCGTCGGCATAAACCATCCCCATCCGGATGGTTATAAAAATCCGGTCTTTGTTTTGTAAAAATGGAAAACCTTCGAAACGAAGGTTCTTCCATTGACGAATCACCCGGAGAGACGTATCCTTGCCGGTCATGAAAATTTTAATTGTCAGACACTTCCTTCTTTTGACCGTTCTGTGCGGAATCAGCATTCCGGCTGCGGCGGAAGATTTGGACACAGCGCTCGCGGAACAGAAAAAAAAGGCGCAGCGGCGCATTTATTCAGACTATGCGCAAATCGACGACCAGAACCTGACGGTGCCCGTCGGAAAAACGGAGCAGGAGAAAAAACTGGATAAAAAACTGGAAGAGATAAATCTCCTTGCCGAAGAAACCGCCCGTTCTCTTCCAAATCAGTTGATGGCACGGGCCCAGTATTCAGCGCAAAGGGTACAGCCTTCAGTAAAAGAAAACAGAAACTGGCTGACGGACGCAGTCCTGAATGAAAAAAAATCAGAGGCCGTCCCGACTGCGACGGACAACGATTGGCTTGCGCAGGAAGCAGCCCGCCGGAAATCATTGGATTCCACTGAAAAAGAAGCCAAAACGGTTGAGCGGCTTTTGCGCGGGGAATCCCGGCTTCAGACCGCCCCGGCAGATCTGAATTTTAAAAACTTCCAAGTCGGACAGCAGTCGCTCACCGGCGGAAAAAATCCCTTTTCAACGGAATCACTGTTCGCCCTTCCGAAGGCCGAAACCCCCGATTCATCGGTCTCATTTAACCTGACTTCCCAGAAAAAAACCACTCCTGCCCCGCCGCTTTTTCCTCCGCAAACCGTACGGCAACCCTCCTCATTCAGTCAAAACCCCTTTCAATCGTCACTGAACCGGCTGAATAATCCGGCGCAGAATGCGCCTTCGGGCAGCGGCCTTTCTCCGGCTTTTTACTCCGGACTGAATTCAACACCTGCAGCTCCGCTGAATCCGCTTCAAAAAATCAAAAGCGCATCGCCGATTAATCAGTCCGATCCGTTTTCGAACAACCAAATGCCGAAAATCAAATCCAGCATCTGGGATTGATCTTAACCCCTTTGTTCAAAGAATCTAACCGATCCCGTATGTCGCGCACTCTTCGAGGGCGTAACGGTCGGTGCAGCCGGCGACATAGTCGCAGACGGTGCGCCAGAGTCCCTCCTCCGCAATGCGCGCCTGCGCCTTGCGGCCCATGGTTTCAGGGTGCTCAACATAATGGAGGAACAGACCGCGCATCAGTCCGACGGCCTCCGCGTTGGCATCGAGCACATCCGGATGTTCGTAAAGCTGCCGGTACAGGAACGATGAAAACTCGTCGAGCATCGCCTTCATTTCGTCACTGAACGCAATCAGCCGCTCCGGCGCATTCATCACATCCGCGATGGTTTTCGGATGATGTACGTCCATGCGGCGGCGGCCTTCCTGCAGAATATCCTTCACCTGCAGATCGAGCAGGTTGCGGATGGCAATGCGCAGAAAATGTCCCGCGTCAAGTGCGGTATACTGCTCGCGGGTGCGGGCGGCGGCCAGTTTCCAGAACGCCAGCGTTTCAAGCTGATCGAGCGTAATAAGTCCGGCGGAAAGACCGTCGTCGGTATCATGGGCGTGATAGGTCATATCGTCGGCGACATCGGCAATCTGCGCTTCCGGATATTGGAACGGGCCGATCGGATACCCGTCGAGTTCGGCGTCCGTTTTGGCGGCCTCGTGCTTAAGCAGCCCGGCACGCACCTCCCAGGTCAGATTGAGCCCGCTGAAACCGGGATATTGGTACTCCAGTTTTTCGAGTGCACGCAGGCTTTGCAGATTATGGTCGAAGCCGCCGTGCTCCTTCATCAGATCGTCCAGCACACTTTCTCCGCGATGACCGAACGGGCTGTGGCCGACATCGTGCGCCAGACAAATGGTTTCGGTCAGATCTTCGTTTACGTGAAAAGCCCGGGCAAGGGTGCGTCCGACGGCGGCCATTTCAATCGTGTGGGTCAGCCGTGTGCGGTAGTGATCGGCGGTGCCGTT
>JALOTS010000065.1 GCA_025457785.1 Pontiellaceae bacterium
TCTCGGGAAAGCGGAAATCCGCGCCGTTTTCGATATGGGCAAACGGAATAAAGTAGCGGGCTGCATGGTTGTCGAAGGAAAAATCACTTCACGGGCCAGCATCCGCATTAAACGCGGCAGCGAAATCCTTTACAAAGGAACCATCGGCTCGCTGAGGCGGTTCCAAAGCGATGCCGCCGAAGTGCGCGACGGTCAGGAGTGCGGGATTCGCCCGGACAACTTCTCCGGCTTTGAACAGGGCGACATCATCGAGGCCTACACCATCGAAAAAATCACCCAGAAACTTTAATACGATCCTGACGGAACGCGGAATGACGGAACAGCGGAACAACCGGATTGGTCTAAATCGATTTGAACGGGACCTCCGGCCATTTGAACAACCTTGACGATTAAAACGAAAATGAGCAGCGCACGCATCATCCGGGTCAACGAATTGCTCAAACGCGAAATCGCGGTGGATATTCCGCGCCTTTTTGCCAACACCTTTTTCGACACCGGATCGGTCACGGTCACTCACGTTGAGACCGGTTCCGACCTGCGCGACGCCACCGTTTATGTGTCCATTTTCGGCCACGAAGAGACCCGTGACGGCATGATCCGTTTCTTAAACCGGCACCGGCATGAAATTCAGTCGCGCATGAGCAAAAATGTAATTCTGAAATACACGCCCCGTCTCTATTTCAAACTCGACGACTCAATCGAAAGCGGTGACCGCGTTTTGAGTATCCTCTCGCAACTGAATATCCCCGAAGGCGACGAACCGCAGAATAACGAGCCGGAAACATGACTGACTGAAACCGCAAAAGCGCGGGGAATAAAAAAACGCAACACCGTACGGGTTCTTTTTTGCATTCTCTGAGTTCTTTCGCCGTTAATGAATCGATTTTTATGAAAAAACGCAACTTCCTGCCTGACCCCGACGGACTTCTCCTCATCGACAAACCCCGCGAATGGACCTCTCATGATCTTGTCGCGAAAGTCCGCAACCATTTTCAGCTCAACAAAGTGGGCCATGGCGGCACACTCGATCCAAATGCCACCGGACTCGTCATTCTTCTGATTGGACGCGGCACAAGCGCCTCCGCTAAAATCATGGGCAGCGACAAAACCTATGAAGGCGAAATCCTGCTCGGTGTCGAAACCAGCACGCAGGATGCCGACGGCGAAATTCTTGCCGAAAAAGATCCATCCGGAGTGACCGAAGAACAGCTCCGCACAGAAATGAAAGCGGCTCTCGGCGATCAGATGCAAATGCCCCCGATGGTCTCCGCCATCAAAATGAACGGAGTTCCGCTTTATAAACTCGCCCGCAAGGGACAAGACATCGAACGGGAACCGCGCTTTATCCACATTTATCAATTCGCCCTCCGCGAATTCAATTCTCCGCGTCTCACCTTTGAAGTGCAATCCACCAAAGGCACCTACGTTCGCACCCTCGCGCACGACCTGGGCCGGCGCCTCGGCTGCGGCGCCTGCCTTTCTGAACTGCGCCGAACACAGTCCGGCCGCTTCAGCCTTTCCAATGCCTGGAAAATGGAAGACATCCTCCTCTGGAATCGCGACGAACTGGCCAAACACATCATCCCGATTCATCAGATTTAACCTGTATTTTATAACGCGCTCCACAAGAACGAATTATAAATTATACAGCAACCGGAAAAAAAGCAGGCGGCTGTGCCGCCGGTTATTTTTCCTTCAATTCCACTTCACCGGCCCAGTCTTCAGGCAGCGGCTTCCCGCGCAGTTCGGCAAGGTGGTTGAGATAAAAACGGGACGGTCCATCGCTCGGCACCGTCTTCAGGATGTTGCGGAAGGAATCTTCGGCCCCGTCAAAATCTTTCCGGTGAAACAAATTCAGCGCAGCGGCGAAGGCCTCGTGCAACGAACGCAGCTCCTCTGCCCGGTCAGGCCGTCCGGCCAGCTCGTAAACACCGACCGATTTTTCGAAACCTTTCAGCCGGAACAGGCCCAGAAAGCGCGCTGTATAACGACCTTCAATGGCGGAGTATGTTTCCGCCGTCAACAGCACGTTGGTGCCGAGATGTTTGTTCAGCCCTTCCATGCGGGAGGCCAGATTGATGTTTTCGCCGAGGGCGGTATAGTCCACTCGAGCCGCGCTGCCGAAGTTACCAACGTTCGCCACGCCGGTGTGGAGACCGATGCGTGTAACGAGCTGTCGTCCGTTCATGAATTGCGGCGGCTGCGCATGGAAGCGGAGCGCCGCTTCGCAGGCCCGCAGCGCATGGTCGCTTTGCGGATCGGGTGCGTTCCAGAAGGCAAAAATGGCATCGCCGATGTATTTGACAATCGTGCCGTCGGTATAATGGATGCACTTCGTGACGGCGGTTTCAAAATAACAGTTCATCTGCCGGGCCAGATCGTCGGAGTCCATGCCCTCGCTGATTCCGGTAAAATCGGCAATATCGCTGAATAGAATAGTGAGGGTTTGTTTTTTCGCCCCGGGTTTAAGCAGTTCGCGGTTGCTCGAAAACCGTTTCACCAGCTTCGGCGAAAGATACAGAGACAGCGTTGCCTGATAGAGCTTGCTCTGAACATGAAGATGGATGGAGTTGTAAATGATGGACCATAGCAGCGCGACCGGAATCTGCACCGCAATGATAATCAGCCACGGGAACCAGATGAGGTGGTGTTTGAATAGATAATAGACGGCCAGCGTAACCAGAGTCGCAGCGGCGGCCGCGAATCCCGCCGCCGGCAGCGGGCGGAGTAAAACCAATCCGAATCCCAGCAGAATTCCAGCCAGCAGAATCGTGAGCATCTCTATACTGTGAGACGGACGAATGAGCCAGTCGCCCCGCAGGAGATTGAGAAGCTGTGTTGCTTGAACGTTCACCGCCGGCTCGAGATTGTTTTTCGAGTACGGCGTATAATACTCATCCTTGTGTTTTCCGCTAAATTCCGTCTTCAGCGAACCGCCAACGAAGACAACCTTATTACTGAACGCTCCTGCGGGAATCGCATTGGTGTTGATTGCTTTGGAAAAGCTTTCAAACGGGATCGTTCCCTGCGGTCCATAATAATTCATCCAGCGCGGCTTGGATCTCATGTCTGGATTTTGACAGACAGGCACACCAATCAGGTGCGCCACTTGCCATGTAAAGCTTGAATACGAGTCCGCCTCCATTTCCCTGGGGACATGGAGATGGCGGCGCACCATGAAATCATCATCGGGGCCGGGTTGAACAAAGCCCAGCGCCTGCGCCGCTTCAGCAAACAAGTAATACGGCGCGTAGAGGGTCGGAAAGCCGTCTGCTGTAAAAGCATAGTCCGCGCCTAGAACCACCTTGCCATTTTCCCTGATAGCTTGGGCAAAACGTTCGTCGCCCTCCGGATGATCAAGATTGGGGCCGGAAAAAATAATATCAAATACGACGGCCCGGGCGCCATCAGCCGTCAGTCGTTCGAGAAGTTGCGCGTGGAGGCCCCGGTCCCAGGGCCGGTCATAGGGTTGCAGCAATTCCCGGTGGGAATCATCGTCCAGATAAACCAGAACGGCTTCGTCCGTCCGAATGGCGGAACGGAGAAGGAACAGCAGATTATAACTTTTGTGAAGCAGCGTTGCGCTGAGGGGAAGATACTCTTTCAACAGGGCGGTGCCGGCAACAGACACCAGCAGGGCTCCCAGCAGCGCAGCGTGACCCACTTGCTTGATTCTGTTTTTAATCATCGGGTTAAAAATTCAGATTGAAATGAAGGGTCGTCATGCGTTCACGCGGTATCTCGTAGTAAAGGTTCAGCGGATTGAGCCGGTAATCCTGATCGGTGAGATTCAACAGACCCAGCCGAATTTCCGCCCGGCGATGATAAAAGCGATACCCGGCATACAGGTTGAACTGCCAGAAGTCATCACCGGGCATGTTTGAAGAATCCTCCCGATTATCCTGCCGGAACCACCGGGCCTCGGACAGGCCGAACAGCCCGGAGGGATGGTTGAAGCAGACGGACAGATTTGCCTGGTGCAGTATGGCCCGGGTGTGTTGGTTGATTTCGTTAATGCCCGTAAATGTTTGGGGAATATCAATCGCCTGCTGGTCAAGTGAGGCATCGCTGATTTTATAGCGTGCTCCGAACGACCACTCCTCGCCGACCAGTTGATTCAGTGAAACCGTCACAGAGTCTTCGCGAAAATCCAGTGACTCCCGAGTGTCACTGGGTGAATCGGGGATGGCTGCGGAAGAATTTGTGAAGACCCCGACAGTTCGAACGGCTTCCGATTGCAGGATCGTCCCTTCGAAGGTCAGATACGTGCCGGTCTCTTTGAACGCCTGATCGAACGCCGCGCCCCAGGTTTCGAACTCTGTTCCCGCCGCCAGACCGGCAACCGATTCGGGAATGAGGCTGCGGAACGCCTGATTGAATCCGGCAACCTCCGTAGGCTCCAGCCGCACACTCGTGTCGTGATAGGCGCCGCCCAGCGAACGGGTATAAGCGCCGCGAATATGGGTATCCGTCTGCGGAGTCCAGATCATGCCGGCCTTGGGGGAAAGCCGGTCGATCTCTGATTCCGAACCGGTAATCGGCGGCATGTCAATATTGTCCGGGAACCGGAGCCAGTCATAGGCTGCTCCACCCACCAGCAACAGAGAGGAGATCGGCTGCCATTGGTCGTAGCCGTACACGCCGGCCCTCTGCACATCGGTTCTGTTCTCCTGGTGCAATACCGTCGAGTTGTATGAGTTCGTGATGTCCACCGCCGTGTCGGCATTAGCGGCCTGATAGCGGCCTCCGACGATGAGCGTATGATCATGCCCTTGCCAGATTTGCTGAAGCTCGGCACTGTAAGCATTCAGTTTGCTCTCATAAGCGAGAGGGAATGCCATCGATGATACTTTGTATGGAGTACGCGGAGAGGCGACGGTATAGCGATAAAACAGGAGTTTCGCATTCGGGTCAATGTAGGAAAAGGTGTCATTCATCCATCCGGCCCAAAACAGCGTGTGTGATTCCGGATTCCATTCGCGGTGATATCCGACGAACAGGTTGGGATTCTGGGTTTCTTCCGCCCGGAAGGTTGTGCTGGGCGCGGACAGGTTGGTAAGCGAGCCGTCATGATTATAATACTGTGCCACGTCGCCGAAGTCGCTGTCGTACTTCTGGATCTCAAACATCACGCTGTCCTGCGGGGTCAACTGATCCTTGATCTTGAAGTAAAAGATGCGCTGTTCAAGGTCATTGTTCGGGCGGGTGCCGTCCTGCCGGCGGTATTCGGCATCAACGGCATAGCTCATCGTTCCGATATTTCCATATTGGGATGCTGTCTGAAACAGATCTCCCTCACTGTTATAATCTGTACTGGATATCAGGCCCAAATGATTGCCCTCAAACAAGCGCGAGTATTCCTGTTGCGAAACCTGCCGGGACAAATTGTTTGCACCGACGGGAGCCAGCAGTTGCGACAGCAGCAGTTCGCTGTACCAGGCCGTTTCGTAACGCAAATTAATTCGGTTGGGATCGAGCAGGGCATCATAGCTGTCCGCCAAAAACCGGTGTGCGGAATAATTCGCGTAATCAAAGGCCACCGCGCGCGATGCTTCGTTTTTCCCCGCATCGTTCATGCCGGCATCCTGATAAATCCGTGCCAGATTGGCGCTGCGCACGGCGCGATCCTGATCCAGCAGCAGACGGGAGCGGAAGACCTGACGGTTATCATTCAGCTCAATGGATTTTTCCAGATTGCGGACAGCGGTGTTGATGTTGTTTTCCTGCTGGTTCATCAAGGCGAGATACAGCCACGCGGTGGGATCGTCCGGATCCAGTTTCCGGGCGAGCGCCAGTTCTTTTTCTGCACGAAGACTGTCGTGCCGGTTGGCAAACGCTTTGCCCAGATAACTTCGCAGCAGCGCGCGGTTCGGCTCCAGAGTCGCCGCCACCTGCAAATCCTGCAGGCCGCCATCCTTGTCACCCCGGTAAATTCGAACAAGCCCGCGTCCCAGCCAGGCGTTACCCAGTGAACCGTCCAGCGCGACAGCCTGATCAAAAAACACTCCGGCCTCGGTAATTTTATTTTGCGCGGCGAGAAGAAATCCCTTCAACGCGAGGGCCTGAGCATTGCGCGGAGATAACTGCAGACTTTTTTCCAGCGCCGCAAACGCCTCTTCTGTGCGACCGAAGCTGAACTCCAGTTCGGCCAGCCGTTCCCATGCGAAGCCAAAACCCGGAGCCTTCTGCGTGGCGGCACGTGCGGTACTCCGTGCAGCATCAAGCTGCGAACGCGATTGTAAATAATAGGAACCGGCCAGCGCGAACGAGGCGGTTGACCGCGTCTGGACGGCGGGGGCAAACGGCTGAAATTTCACGGAAGCGATGACGGTGCGAAGCGCGTTGGCCAACGGGGATTTCCGTGAAGCCAGCAGCGTTTCGGCTTGATTCACCTGGCCGACGGACAACAGCAGCTGGGCAAAGTAAACGGTTTCCGCATCGGAAACAGGCGTGCGGCCGGGCGGATACGTTTCCAGCGCGGACGGCAAGTCGCCGACGCGATACGCGGCGAGTGAGGCGGCGAGCAGTTCCTTTTCCTCGCCGCTGAAATTCAGTTCGTTCAAATCCAGAACCGCCGGATAATAGAGGCACCATTGAATGATGTTGATGGCGTTAATCACGGCGGTCTTCGCCGGCGCTTTGCCGTGTTCGACTATTCCCTGCTCGCCGGAAACGAGATTGACCGTGCCGGACTCGTTGTTGAGTTCCACTTCGCCGTCCAGAAGCGTAACGACAGTTTGGCCGTCATCGGCGACAGTCAGGTTGAATTCGGTACCCCGGATTGCGCCCGAAGCCAGCGGCGTACGGAATTCCATTTCCACCGGGCGCTCGCGGCTGAAAAAATAGGCCCCGCCCTTTTCGAGATGGAGCGCAGGCTGTTTCTCCGGCTGAGACGGCGGCTGGATTTTCAGTGTCGTCAGTTCGTTGACCCGCAGAACCGTAAGGTCGGACAGGCGCACCGTGGCGCGGCTGCGCAGTCCTGTCCGCAAACGGTCTCCGACTTCAAGAATCTCATTTGTCTGCGCGGGCAGCCAGTCCGTTGTTCCGGTACGGACGGTTTCCACCCGGCCTTCAATAGTCAACACAACAGCATCATTTGCCTTAAAGGCATCCGCGCCGTTCTCGGAAAAGGTGATTGCTGCAACAGATAACAAACAGAAAAACAGCGGTGCGTCCCAGCTAAATTTATTACGTTTCATAATAGACTCCAATCGGCCTCATAGCGATGCTTATTACATATTCCCGGCGGCATGACAAGGAGATCGCCAGGCAAAATTTGCCTGTAAAAAGCACGCGATTATATTTTTCTTTCCGGCGGGATTCTGCTACAGAGATAGCCGGTTGTTGGACTAATAGAATAAGCAGGAGGCAGATAATGATTTCCCCGTCACCCCGTTGCCGCGCTCAGAAAACAGTTGTGCGGATCATTGCCGGGTTGTTCGTTTCTTTTGCGTTCTTTGGAGCAAAAGAAGTTGCGGCCTGCCCGGACATTGTCGAACACCCGGCTTCGGTGGACGCGGAAATCGGGCAAAAGGTTACCTTTTCTGTTACCGCAGTTCAGAGAACAAAGCTTCCCGTATCGGTTCAATGGCGGCGGAACGGAGCGAACATTCCCGGAGCGTTCAAAATATTCCGCGAGGTTCCGGGGACTATAACAGATTCCTATACCATCACCAGTGCACAGCCGTCCGACGGAGGCCTTTATTCGGCGGTTGTGTTCGATGAGGAATGCACAGAGCACACTAAAATCGCCCGCCTGTCCTTTCCGCAGCTTCCCGAATTGCCCTTCAACGATAAGTTTGAAGAGCGCGGATTCATCACAAATTCTTTTGGCACGGGCATAGGATCCAATATTTCCGCAGAAAGCCCTCCGGTCACACCGCGCAACGACAACATTCCCGGAGGGAAGATGGTCTGGCTGGAATGGATCGCCCCGGGAAGAGGAATTGCGACATTCGACACCTGCGGCAGTGATTTTGACACAACGCTGGGAATTTATACGGGAACACAACTCCCTTATCTGACGGCAACGGCCGGAGACGACGATACCGGGAATTATTACAACAGCAGGGTGAGATTTAATGTATTGGAAGAAGGACAGAAATTTCAAATCGGAGTGGATGGATATTACGGCAAATCCGGGCATATCGTCCTGAACTGGAGTTTTACAAATAAACTTACAACCCCCCTGCTTCCGGAAATCACGAATCATCCGAAAAGCCGAACTGTTCCTCCTCTTGATGAGGTCGAGTTGTCCGTTGCTGTTAGAACCAATACCCAGAGCCCGCGCGTTCTCTACCAGTGGTTTTTTAACAACGAGCTTATGGACGGAAAAACGCAGCCTGTACTGGGTATTGATCGGGTTACTATCGCTTCGGTCGGAGAATACTGCGTGAGAGTGGTCTTCGCCGACCAAGGCGGAAACTTTGCTGTGACTTCAAAAACGGCCCAAATCCAAATCAATGTGGAGGGAAACACCAATGCGGCCGCAGGGCCCAAACTGCATCAGGTGGCGGATCCAAATTACTATCCCGGCGGGCCGATGCCGAAAATGGTTCCCGTGCGCGGATTCACCGGAACCCAGCTTTATAACTCATACGGTTCGGAGCGGGAACCGGGCGAGCCGGATCACTGCGGTCAGGCGGGCGGGTCATCCTCCTGGTATTCCTATCAGCTTGACGACACGGGAACGTTGACGGTGGATGCCAACACATCCTATGACGCGGCCCTGGCGGTTTATACCTGGCCCGGAGTTACCAACTATTCGGATCTCGTATCCGTTACCTGCTCAAGCACCAATCCCGGTCCCGGCCATGAAACCGTCGTGTTTCCGGTTACCGGCGGCACCATATACTATCTCGTCGTGGACGGAGCCAACGGCGGCTATGGCACGGTCGCCTTAACGCATTCTTTTACGGCCGGCGGCTATGGCACGGTCGCCTTAACGCATTCTTTTACGGCGCCTCCGCAGATCATAACCCAGCCGCAAAGCCAGACGGTACCGCAAGGCAGCAATGCGGTCCTGACCGTCTCGGCTTCGGGCGTGCCTGAGCCGGCGTACCAATGGCGGAGGGACGGAACGAACTTTTCGGGCAGAACCAACGCCAGCCTGACTCTCATCAACTTTCAGGCGGTGAACCAGCGCGGCTATGATGTCGTCGTGACCAACAGTGCCGGTGCGGCGACGAGTTCGGTCGCGAATCTGTATCTGGATACGCCGCTGCGTTTCGGCGATTATACCCTTACACCCACAGGCGGTTTCTCTATGCTGCTGCTGGGCATGGCGAATTCAAATTATGTCCTGCAGGCAAAAACAGATCTGATGATGACCAACTGGATCCCCGTCCTCACCACCAGCTCGCCTTACGGCATTCTCCGATTCACAGATACCAACCTGCACCTCTTCACAAACAGGTTTTACCGCGCGATAACATACTGAAACAAACAGGCGAAGCGGCGAATGAAGCCGGCGGCATGCCGGCTATTTGTTTTTCCGGAAATATTCGATCAGGCGGTTAGTGGAGCTGTCATGGTTAAGCGCGGAGCCGCCCTGCAGTTCGGGCAGAATCGCCGAAGCGAGAACCTTGCCCAGCTGGACACCCCATTGGTCGAAGGAGAAAATGTCCCAGATCACGCCCTGCACGAAAATTTTATGTTCGTAAAGCGCAACAAGCTGTCCGAGCACTTCCGGTGTCAGTTTTTTCGCCATAATGGTGTTGGTCGGACGGTTTCCTTCAAACGTTTTATGAGGAATGAGTTCCTCCGGGGTTCCCTCTTTTTTCAGTTCTTCGGCGGTTTTACCAAAGGCAAGCGCTTCGGTCTGTGCGAAGAAGTTGGCCATCAGCTTGACGTGATGATCGCCGAACGGATTTTGCGATTTGGCAAAACCGATAAAGTCGCACGGAATCAGCTTGGTACCCTGATGGATGAGCTGATAAAACGCATGCTGTCCGTTGGTGCCGGGTTCGCCCCAGATGACCGGCCCGGTCTGCCATTCCACGCGCCGGCCCTCCTGCGTAATGCTCTTGCCGTTCGATTCCATGTCGCCCTGCTGGAAATAGGCGGCAAAGCGGCTCAGATATTGGTCGTAGGGCAGAATCGCCTGCGTGGCAGCATCGAAAAAGTTATTGTACCAGACACCGAGCAGCGCGAGGAGTACCGGCATGTTTTCTTTAAACGGCGCAGTGCGGAAGTGGCAGTCCATGGCATGAAAACCGGCCAGCATTTTGCGGAAGTTTTCCGGGCCGATGGCGAGCATCACCGGCAGGCCGATGGCCGAACAGAGCGAATAGCGTCCGCCGACCCAGTCCCAGAAGCCGAACATATTGGCGGTATCGATTCCAAACGCTGAAACGGCGGCGGCATTGGTCGAAAGTGCCGCAAAATGGTTAGCGACAGCGGCTTTGTTCCTCAAGGTCTCCAGCAGCCATATCCGCGCCGTTTCGGCGTTGGTCATGGTTTCCTGCGTCGTAAACGTTTTGGAAGCAATAATAAACAGTGTTTCTTCGGGATTCAGGTCGCGCACGGTTTCGGCAATATGCGTTCCGTCCACGTTCGAAACAAAACGGATCGTCAGCTCGCGCTGCGAATAGGGTTTGAGCGCTTCGTACGCCATGACGGGGCCGAGGTCGGAGCCGCCGATGCCGATGTTAACGATGTTTTTGATCGGCTTGCCGGTATATCCTTTCCAATCTCCGGAACGAATGCGGACGGAAAAAGCCGCCATCTGATCCAATACGGCATGAATCTGCGGAATCACATCTTCGCCGTCAACCAGCACCTTTGTGCCGAACGGTGCGCGCAGCGCGGTATGCAGAACCGCCCGGTCTTCCGTCCGGTTGATTTTTTCTCCGGTAAACATCGCTTCCGTTTTTTCGCGCAGTCCGCGCGCCTCGGCGAGTTTCACCAGCAGGTCAAGCGTTTCTCCGGTGATCCGGTTTTTAGAATAGTCCAGCAGCAGGTCGCAGGCGGTCAGCGAAAAGGTTTCGGCCCGCTGCGGGTCGGCGGAAAACAACTCGCGCAGGTGCATTGATCCGGTTTTTTTCCAGTGATTGGAAAGCTCCGTCCATTCCGAACAGTTTGTCAGCATAAAAATTTCCCCGTTGAATTTGAACCGCAGTGTAGCGGGTGCGGGCCGGCGGATAAAAGTAAAAATGAAGCAAAGTCAATCATCCCGGACTTGTTTCAAAAGGCTTTTATGCTACAAAAGAAGACTATGCGTAAACATCCTTTATATCTGCTCCTCCTTGTTGCCGCGCTGACCGGTTGCGGAAGACCGGACGCCCCGGCGCAGACGGTTCCGTCCGCCGGCGCACTCCCGCCGGAAAATCCGCTCCCGGTAAAGAAAATTGCCCGGCTCATGGCCGGCAGCCTGCCTGAAAACCATCTCAATCACAATAAATTTAACGACACGGTGGCGACCAATGCCCTGACCCTTTTTATTGATTCACTCGACTACGACCACAGCTTTTTCCTCGCAACGGACATTGCCGAGTTTCAATTGCAGGCCACCCAGCTCGACAACCAGGTTTCCGCCGGTGACATTACCTTCGCGCAACTTGTTTTAGACCGCTTCAAGGAGCGGGTCGGCAACCGCGTGGCGTACGCCAACCAACTGCTTGATAAAGGCTTTTCACTCGACGAAACCGAAACATACTGCTGGAAGCGAGACAAAGCCCCGTGGCCCGCCGACGAAACCGAATGGAATGAACTGTGGCGCAAAAAAATCAAAAACGACTATGTCGCCCGCATGGCCGGCCTTGAAGCCGAGAAAACCACGAAAAAAACCGAAAAAACAAATGAAGTCGAAACGGCTTCCGCCGCAACGGAAAAAACAGCCAATGCCGTCAGCGAAATTAAAACCGCCAAAATTCTGCCTCCGATTGATTTTGTCCGGGAACGCTACAAACAGTACCAACTGCTGATCGAAAGCAATCTCGACGGCGAAGCGCTTCTTCAGCGTTACCTCAGCGCATTCACGCATAGTTACGATCCGCACAGCGAGTACCTCTCTCCGCGCGGCGTGGAGGATTTTGACATCAACATGAGTCTGTCGCTGGTCGGCATCGGAGCAACCCTGCGCAGCGAAGACGGCGCGGCAAAAATCGAAAAACTGATCGCGGGCGGCCCGGCGGAACAGGACGGACGGCTGCAGGCCGGCGACAAAATTATCGCGGTTGCGCAGGGGGACGAAGATCCTGTAAGCATTCTCTACTGGCCGCTCAGCAAGGCCGTTCGCATCATTCGCGGCGAAAAAGGAACCAAAGTGGTTTTAACTGTTATTCCCGCCGATGATGCCGCTGGCACACGCACTAAAGCGATTGATCTGATTCGTGACGAGGTGAAACTGGAAGCGCAGGCGGCCAAGAGCGAAATCCGCGAATTGACCCGGCCCGATGGCACGCTCTACCGCATCGGCCTGCTCACCCTGCCCGAATTTTATGCCGACTTTGAAGCCGCGCGAAACGGTGAGAAAACCGCCCGCCGCGCCTCCACCGATGTCCGCCGGATTCTGAATGAATTTGCAACCAACCGCCTCAACGGAATTATTTTCGACCTGCGCAACAACGGCGGCGGATCGCTGGCCGAAGCCATTGATATCGCCGGTCTGTTCATCACGCTCGGACCGATTGTACAGGTGCGCAGCAAATACTTCGTGGAAGAGGGAAAAGATGAAGATCAGGAGGCCCTTTACACCGGCCCGTTGGTCGTCCTGGTCAACCGGCTCAGTGCCTCCGCCTCTGAAATTGTCGCGGCGGCATTGCAGGATTACGGGCGGGCGGTCATCGTCGGTGACAGTAAAACCCACGGAAAAGGCACGGTCCAAACGGTCATTCCGTTGTCTGTTTTCTCGGAAGACCTTGGATCGCTCAAAGTCACCACAGCCAGCTTTTACCGTATCACGGGCTTCTCAACGCAACTCAAAGGAATAGTTCCCGACATTGTTCTGCCCTCCATTTACGATTCGCTTGAAATCGGAGAAGAATATCTCGACCATACTCTGCCCTGGTCGCAAATCGACAGCACGAAGTTCCGGCCCTGGATGGAATCAGTAAAACCCTCCCTCGCGGAATTGCAGCAAAAGTCCGCCCTTCGAATGGCGGGAAACCCGGACTTCACCACCCTGCTGACCCGCCGCGAGCAGCTCCGCAAACGGATGGAAAATCCGGAGGTTTCTCTCAAACTTACAGACCGCATCAATGAAATCGTCAGTGAAACCGAACTGGAGAATCTTCAGGAAGAAGAGTTCGGGGACGGGAAAAAGGACAAGGATGACCCCGCGCTCACCGAATCGCTGCGTATTCTGGCGGATCTCACTGAACTTCTGGGACGAAAACCTGCGGTTCAAGTCACCCAGACCGAACCGAACCGGATTCCATCAGATCATCCGCCCGGTCAGAGCAGACCATAAGCGGGATGCGGCAATCACAGCGGAACCATCGGGCGGCAGAACGGGCAGAATATTAAAACATAACATTACGAAAACAATCCGCCCGAAGCAAAGAAACGAGCCGCTAAACGTCTGTTCAACAAACAGACGCCGCCTTTCTTTTTCTTACGTCAACGGAGCAATCAGCAGAGTGTGAATGCGTCGCGGGGTGGCATTTTGAACGGTGATTTCAAGTCCGGGCGCGGCGACTTTCGTACCGACAGGCGGAATGGTTCCCAATTCATTTAGAACATATCCGCCGAGGGAATCATACTCGTCACTTTCAGGAATACGCAGGCCAAGCTCTCCGTTGAGGTCGGCAACCGCCAGACCGGCTTTGACCAAAAAGGTTCCGTCCGAACGGATCTGGATATCTTTTTCAACCTGATCATATTCGTCGCGAATCTCGCCGACCAGTTCTTCAATAATGTCCTCCATGCAGACGAGACCGGCGGTTCCGCCATATTCATCCACAACAAGCGCCATGTGAAAGTGCTGCGAACGCATCTGACGCAGCAAATCGCTGATCGGCATGGTTTCAGGAACCGCGCTGAGTTTTTTTACAATCTCTTTGACCGGGCGGTTTTCCTCGCCGTTTGAAAAAAGCCGCAGCATATCTTTGACGTGAACAACCCCGACCAGATTGTCGATGGTTTCGTCATAAACCGGAAATCGGGAATGCGTTGCGTGCTGAATTTTTCCGACGCATTCCGCAACGGTACTGTCGGCACGCAGGCCGACAATATCCACACGCGGAGTCATGATTTCACGAACGACGGTATCGCCGAATTCAAACACACTGCGGATAATTTCCCGCTCCTCTTCTTCCAGCTCTTCGTCATCGGCCTGTTCAACCAGCGTCATGATCTCTTCTTCCGGCGTAGGCCCGTCGTCGTCGTCCGCAGAAGAAATCACACGGGCAAGCAGTCCGCGCTCCATGGCATAAATCGGCCAGACAAACGGCGTAAGCAAACGGGTGAAACCGATGACCAGCGGCAGGAAAAAAAGCGAAAGACGGTCGGCATAACTTTCGGCCAGCACAAACGGAATCACGCGAATCAGAATCAGATACAGCGGGGTCATAATCAAAACGAGCCCGATCCACTCAACAAACATCGGAAATTCAACGGCATGAAAGGCGAAATAAACGGCCGTAATTTCAAAAAAAGTCAGACCGACGCGCAGCGTGGTGCGCAGGAGATTCCAGCGTCCGGCCCACTGCTCCAGCCGGGCTTTGGCCTGCGGTTTTTTTTCGGCCAGGCGCAGAATTCCGGCATTCCCGGTTTTCCGGAACGCGGAATAAAGCACGGACCAGAATCCGGCCAGTAAAAGTGCGGCCATACTGCCTGCAAGATAATGGAAATCGATTTCATTCATGTGCGGACCGTATCAGCTTTTTACTTTCAGGCGGCAATGCGGCAAGCCAGCGCGCTTCCGTGCGGTGCATGGCGGCCCGCCGGGCGGGCGTATTATCCTCCGCACCGGAGAGATGATCAAACCCGTGAGCAATGTAGAGAGCAAGCTCGGCATCAATGCCGTCGTGCCGCGGTCCTTCACGCACCGCGCATTCCACATTCACAATAAGGTCGCCGGTGACCCCCTCTTCGCCGGGAACGGGCTCACTGCGGAAGCTGATTACGTCGGCGGGATAATCTTTGCCGAAAAACCGGCGATTATACTGCGTAATTCCTTTGTCATCCGTCAGCAGCAGCGTGACCTCCTGCCAGACGGTTTCCGGATCAGCGGCTTCCAATTCGAGAAAGATCCCGGCAGTCAGCCTGCGGAGGGCCGGCAGATTGACCCGGACGGTTTTCTGATTGTTTTTTACACAGGTTTTCAACGTGTTCATTTCCAATAAAATCCAACCCTTGAACTGCGGCCGTCCCTTTTATTTCATCTCTGGAGGAAGTTCGCTGTTGTTCGTTTCCTTTTCCTCAGGTTTTTCAGCCTCCGGTTCATCCATCCGGGGATAGGCGATACGTCCGTGAAGCATATTGGTAAGTGAAAAAATGAAGGCCTTTTTGATTTTATTCAGATCGGCCAGCGTGAGATTGCACTCATCCAACTGTCCGTCGCGCAGACGGGAGTCAAATATCTCGCTGATCAGATTCGCAATGCGCGCCGGTGTCGGTTTATCGATCGACCGGGAGGCCGCCTCGCAGCCGTCGGCAAGCATCAAAATCGCCATTTCGCGGGTCTGCGGACGGGGGCCGTCGTAACGGAAATCTTCATCATTAATCGCGGGCTGGCCGGAAACGGCTTCTTTCTGCTGGGTTTTGGCCCGATGGTAGAAAACAGAAACCAGACTGGTTCCCTGGTGCTGCTCAATGCCGTCAATAATCACCTGCGGCAGTTTATATTTTTTTGCCAGCGTAACACCTTCTTTAATGTGCGAAACAATCACCAGCGTGCTCATACTGGGGGTCAGTTCATCGTGCGGATTTTCGCTGAACTGAATATTTTCGCTGAAAAAACCGGGTTTAACCAGCTTCCCGATGTCATGGAAATAGGCGCAAACACGCAGCATCAGACCGTTTGCGCCGACAGCTTCCGCCGCATTCTGCGCCAGACTGGCCATCATCAGCGAATGGTGATAGGTGCCCGGCGCGTTAATGGCCAGACTTTGAAGAAGCGGATGGCTCAGATCAGAGAGTTCCAGCAGCGAAATGTCAGTGGTAACATTGAAAAGATGCTCAAAGACCGGAATCAGCAGCATCGCCAGCAGCGCCGACCCCAGACCGAAAAACATCGAAATACCGAGCTGCGGCAGAAGAGTGGTCCATGCCGGCTTCCCAAGAATCGCCAGAACCAGCACAACGAGAACCTCCACCGTTCCGATCCAAAACCCGGCGCGGAACAGCGCGGCACGGCGCTTCACGTCGCGGGTCGTATAAACCGCCGCGCACGAAACCATAATCCCGAGCAGAAAAACCTCATAACTCCCGCCTAAAAGAGTCGCCAAAGCAAAACTGACCCACAAGCCGACAATAAGCCCCGCCGCGCCTCCGATCAAAATCGACGCAAGCATGGGAGCAATCGCCAGCGGCATGGCAAACTGAATCACGGAAGAGGGCAGCACATGCAGGTTAACCGTCGCATAAAGCATCCCCTTGCCGATAACCAGCGGCAGGACAGACAGCGTGGCAAGCAGAAGAACCTGCCGTCGATTCCGCAGAAGGGCCGGCTCAATAATACCGGCGACTGCGGCAATCATGGCCAGACCGAGCAGCAGCAGCAAACCGCTTCCCGCAAGCCGCTGAATGCGTTCGGCCTCCGTTTCCAGCTCGCTCAGACGCTTTTCATGCGCCGCCAGCCACAGCAGGGCCTGCTCATTGACCGTCGCGCCCTTCCGTAATAAAACAGTTTCAGAGCTCACCGTTTCAAAAACGGGATTAACCAGCTTCACTTCCTGCTGGCGGCGGGTTTCGGTTTCCTGCGCATCATATACCAGATTCGGCCAAAGCCACTGGGCGATCAGGGCGCGAACCGTTTCTTCGCTGCGTTTTTCACGGGGCAGCTTCCGAAGAACCTCCTCCACCGCTTCTTTCAGGGCATCCGGCTGCTGCAGAAAACTGTCAATCATCCGGATTGTATCGGTTTTCGGGCCGCGTAACGTGACCTTCCCCTGCGGGGCCGCCCCGTTAAACCGCGTCTGTTTGTCACTGGCGGAAATGATTCCGCGCGAAACAGCATTTGAAATCGCCGTAAAAATAACGGCCTGCATATCGGTCTGCCCGTCGCCCGGAATAAGCTGGGTCAACTGATTGGTTGTCAGCACGTTTCGTGCATTTTCAATGGCAGTCATATCCACCGTAAAAACCGGAAGAACACTGTCCTGTGCAAGACGCTGCTTCTGCTGGGTGGCAGCCATATTTTCGGCTGAAAAATCCACTGCGGCGAAGACCGTTTCCGGCGCCTGCTGGCCGGAAACGAGCTGCACCGGACGCATCAGACGTCCGCTGTAAAAAAAGACCGCCAGCGCCAGCCAGAAGAAAAGAGTCAGCAGCAGATTAAAAAACGGAAACGGCCGCGCCCGTCCGGGCGCAGTCACTTTTTTCTTCGTAACGACGCGATCCGTTTTTTTTCTGAAAAGGTTCGTCTTCAAACAGGAGTCCTTTTTTTATTTCCGAAGGCTACTCTTTTTGCCCGTACAGGGTCAATTTTAAAGAAAGCGCCCAAATTATACAAATTTGTCCTTATTCGGCCCCTTTTCCGGAACAAACCATCCCTTTTTACGCCGCGAAAATCAGACAGCTATATGCACATTGCCGAGGTAAACATATTGCAGTCCGTTGTGTTCTGCAATGCTCTTGGCCTGAAGGAGGCTTTCCAGCGGAGTCGGCGGAGCTTCGTTCCATTCCGGCACGGGCCGATAGGCGCTGAAATGCCACGGGACATCCGGACCGAGATGGGTGACGGCCCATTTTGTCATGGCATCGATTTCGGCCGGCGAGTCGTTTTTTCCCGGAATCAGCAGAGTGGTCACCTCCAAATGAACGTCGGTTTCGTGCCGGATATACATCAGGGTGTCGAGCACCGGCTGAAGGGTCGCGCCGCACAGTTTTTGATAAAACCGGTCGGTGAAGGCTTTCAAATCAACGTTGGCGGCATCCATGTGCGAATAAAACTCTCTGCGCGGCTCCGGCTCGATCCAGCCGTTGGTCACGGCGACGGTTTTGAGTCCCTGTGCATGGCAGACCTTGGCGGTATCGACCGCGAATTCCAGGAAAACCGTCGGTTCGTTGTATGTGAACGCCACACTGGCGCAGGCGTGACGAATCGCGGCATCGGCGATCTCTTTGGACGTGATCGGCGTCCCTTGCAGTTCGACGGCATGACTCAGGTGGAAATTCTGACAGAATGCGCAGGTCAGATTGCATCCGACCGTCCCGAAGGATAACGTTTTGGAGCCGGGCAGGAAGTGATAGAGCGGTTTTTTCTCTATCGGGTCAACGGCCATTCCGCAAATCAGGCCGTACGAGGCCGCGATCAGCTTGCCTCCCCTGCGCTGCCGGATGAGGCAGGCTCCGTGTTTTCCGTCCGCGATGCGGCAATGCCTCGGGCAGAGAGCGCATTCGATCAGGCCGTCGGGGTTCATCTGCGAGTAAAGTGCTGTTTTCATAGCGGGAGAATTTCTCCGGAGTGCTTCGCAGTTCGCGTCAGTCAGCTCGACGAAGAGCGCGGACGCGATAAAACCGCTGCGGACAACTGCCTGCGGACGTGTCGGTAAAGGATAACGTTTCCGTAAAATTTGTAACTTCTGCAATCATCTGCCAGTTTGTTGATTTGAGATTGGCAATCGCTTCAATCGCACACACATTGCTGACGGGGCAGGTCACTTGAAGGGCTGCGGTTCCATTTGTAACGCCCCGAAGGGAAACCGACAGCGGGCTGGGAGGATTCGTGATGTTCCTGCTGAACTCCAAGGCATAGAGATCCTTGTAAAGAAAGGCCGGATCAATCTCTATGAACGGATCCGCTGTTGCCTGAACGTGCTCATATTCGGCCCTTGATCCGTCGCTGCAGGTAATCGCGGGGTAAACCTTCACGCCGCAGATGCAGAAAAAAGAATCGTTGGTTGTGATATTCACTGTAAGAGTCATGTCGTATCCGTCAACCCCCGTTCCAGACACCACAACATTCGTAGCTATGTCGGCGCCGGCACACGAGAAGGAGGAATAGGCCTCGGCATAGTTGCCGTTGAACTGAGGCGGGGTGACAGATACACTGCTCACACTGCTGACCTCACCTTGAATCCAAACTTTAACCGGGATCGTAACGCCTTCAGGCGCCCCGGTAAGCGCCCTCACCCTGCCATAACACGACCCTCCCGCCTCTACAACTCCGGGGGATACCATGGGCCAGGCGCCGTTCCAGTCGACCTCCGCTTCAGCGGTGGCCAACGGACGCACAACAACTTCGGCCGAGGCCACACCGCCGGTGGCATCATACGTCAGC
Source organism: Pontiellaceae bacterium (assembly GCA_025457785.1). Taxonomy (GTDB): domain Bacteria; phylum Verrucomicrobiota; class Kiritimatiellia; order Kiritimatiellales; family Tichowtungiaceae; genus Tichowtungia. The sequence continues at coordinate 19,388 of JALOTS010000065.1, forward strand.
GCTCTGTGAGCAAGTGACACCTCAGTGGCCCATGATATCCGCTCTGTGCCGCCATTGGGGAACGAATTCGTGGGACCGGAAGACGAGGAGAACTCAAAATTGGTGCTTATGGCGATATGCGTATTGTTTTCCATACCATAATCATCATATCCATTGGACCACATGTGCCCATACTCGAGTTCCTGTCCCGAGGCAGCCGTGTGCAGCCCGAAACAGAAACACAGTAACACAACTGAACGGATAATTCTGTAACCATGCATAGACATCTCCTTTCGTATCATTTCCAAAACGTCAGAGCGTTTCAAAACCTTCGTCCGGAAATTTTATCATTTTTGCGCGACGAAAAAAAGGATGTTCGCAACCGCTTCGTTTCCAGGCAATTAAAGGGCTTCCGCCGTATCCGCGTTCACCTCGCGGAGTAAAAACTCCAACGGCGAACTTACCCATTATCGGAGGAACCGCTTATGCTCTTCGGCAGTTTACAAAACAGAGGGGGTTTATGAAAAAACTGTATTGCGTTTTGTTGATTGCCGCCAGCCTCACAGAGATCGCTTTTGCTCAGAATATGGTGAAGGCCGCCGGATCTGGATTTATCAACACCGCCGGGGAAAAAATCAAAAATGCGCCGTCCGCAAAAATTATCGGCTTCTATTTTTCCGTACACTGGTGCCTGCCCTGCCGGGCCTTTACGCCGAAACTGGCTGAGTTCTACTCCGCCTTAAAACGGGACGGCAAGGACATTGAAATCATTTTCGTCAGCTCTGATAACGGGGAAGAAGAAATGATGACCTACATGAAGGAAACCTCCATGCCGTGGCTGGCTGTTCCATACGACTCCAATGCATCTAAAGCCCTGAAAGAAAAAAATTCTGCAGAAACGTCCGGCCCGTCCATTCCGGCACCCGGAAAAAAAGAACTGAGGATGGATTATCTAAAAGCGCAAATCCTCGATCTGGACGGAAAAGTCATTAAAATTTTATTCAACCGTGTTGTGGGCCTTGAACAGACGGGACAGGGAGAATATAGCGCAAGGTGCGGCGATTGAGAAGGTTTAGTTGGATGTGTCGAACATGCGGCGGACGGACTCGCGTATCTTCTTCCGCACAACCTGACAACTGACGGCCTGCTGCATTTATCCGGGGCGGCTCAACAGGTTCCTTTGCCGCCTTGGTTCACCGTCCGTGTTTTTTGGGAGGAACCCAGTCGATCGGCAGATGCAGAACAGCACGGACAATGCCGTTGCTGACGTGAAAAAGCATAATGAATCCAACGGTATAGGAGGCAATAATCAGTTTACCCGCGCCATGAATTCCAAACCCGCTGGCAAACCCGGCGCAAATGGTCGCCACCAGCGCCCCGCAGGAAACCACAATCCGCCAGAGGTTTCCGGCCGTTCCCTGTACCGAATCATTCAGCGAAGCATCCAGATTGCCAACACCCAGCAGGATCATGTGAACAAATCCGAGCATGATACTGATAAAGGCCAGAAAACTGACGGCATAGCCTGAACTGACGATAGTCGCGGCAATTTTATTACCGAGAGTGGCTTTGCGGGAGCGGTAAAGCGCCGCGCTGTGTTTTAACGCGGTTTCAACAACCCCGTAGGCCCAGCGTTTCTGCTGTCGGAAGAGATCGCCCGGAGTGTGCGGCACTTCACAGTCGCAGGTAACGTCAGGACAGTAGGCGATGCGGTAGCCGTTGATGAAAAAACGGAAGGTAAGCTCCACATCTTCAATCATCGTCTTCGTTTCCCAGCCTTTCATCTCAACCATCGCCTGCCGTTTAATCAGCATGGCGGAACCGCACAGAAAACAGGTTTTCATGAACCGGTCAAACAGCGGAAGCATAATAAAATGAGTGACATTGATGATACCGGAGCCGAGCAGTGTGGTCAGGCTTTCATGAACGTCTGTAATGTGCCAGCGGGCCTGCACGGCCGCCAGGCCGGGATCAGCCGCCGCATGTGCAGCCAGCCGGCGCAGGAAGTCCGGTTCCGGCAGGAAATCAGAATCCATCACCAGAATATATTCGCCGGTTGTGTGCTCATTCACATGATTGAGATTACCCGATTTAAAGCCGATCCGGTTGTTGCGCCGCAACACCCGGACCCGGGGGTTGTGTTCCGCAAAATGGTCGATTTCCTGCATGACATTCAGATTATTGCTGTCGTCTCCCAGCAGGATCTGAAGTTTATTTTCCGGATAATCAAACGCCATACAGCAGCGGGCGCAGTCCAGCGCGACCAGTTCGTTGCGGGAGGTGATCTGGACCGTAACGGTCGGCAGTTTTTCGTCCGGAACCGGAGGGCTGGATCTTTTCCTGCGGCAGGCCAGCACCGAAACCAGCGTCGTGATAAAATAGGTAACGGAAATCACGGTAATCAGTGAAAACAGCGCCGTTGCCAGCCCGTCAATCAGTTCGTTTAATATATTCATAAAAACAGGATTTCTGAAAAATCAGGTGCGGCGTATTCCGGCTTGCGGGGCAACCGCAGGACGAAACGGTTTACAAAAGGCTTCGTCAAAATCATACCCGTTGGCAAAATCCGCCCGGCTGTCTTTTTCGGTTTTTCCCAGCAGGCCGGACTCAACCATGTTAAAAACAATTTCGCCGACATCTTCCGTGCGCCGGATTCCCCACCCGCTCAAAACGGTTTTCGTCATCGGCCCGAATTCGGAAAGCGCGAACTCACGGATGCCATCAAGCAGTTCCTGCCCGCTGACATGGCGGGGCTTCTCCAGACGGCGCACGGTGTAATCCAGTCCCGTCCGCACAAAAACGTACGCCTCTGCAGGGTAACGCGGATCGCGGGATAAAACAGCCTGCAGAATTTCTTCAGCATTCGGGGTTTTCATCCATTCAGCCCTTGACGGATTTTTTCCGCCAGTTTTTCCATTTCAGCCGGATTGTCGTATTTTTTTGCCGCCCAGTTCCAGCGGTGTCCATCGCCCTCAAAGCGCGGAATCACATGAAAGTGAAGGTGCGGCACTTCCTGACCCGCCGCCGCCCCGTTGTTTTGAATAATATTAACGCCATCCGCTCCCAGCCCTCTGATCTGGGCGGCGGCGATCCGCTTGCAAATTCTGATCAGCCCGGCAAGCACCTCGTCGGGCGTTTCGGTGACCGGATCATAGCAGACTTTCGGAATCACCAGCGTATGACCTTTAATGATCGGACCGATATCCATGAAGGCCAGCGTATGCTCATCTTCATAGACAATCACCGCCGGAATTTCCCGATTCACAATTTTTTCAAAAATATTCATGGCGGGAATATACCTGAACCGATTCAGATTTCCAATGTTTGGAAAAAAATAAAAGCGGCACCCGCGATGACGGCGATGCCGCCTGGAAAAATCCGGCCAAACGGACGCGAGTTGAAAGCAGTGAAAAAACAACGGAAACGATCGGCGAAATCACGGGTCTTATGCCGGAAAAAGCCGATAAGCGCCGTTTACTGAGCCTCAACTGCGGACATCGGAACCTGGCATCTTGGTTTTCCGCAGTTAAAAACCGGGTTCCTGAAAAGCGCCTTTGATCCGGCCAATCATTACGGCTATAATGGGCGCACGAAACAAAAAACTGTTTTTGTGAAAACAATATGACGAATTGACCCGGAGAACCGTATGAAAAACCTATTCAAAACACTGCTCCGATCCGCTCTGCCCGGTATCCTGCTGACCCTGGCCGCAGGCTGTACAACCGGAACAGCCGTCTGGAGCAGACCGTCCATTCAACCGCCGCCGGACAACAGACCGGTGTCCATGGACTTTACGCTGTCTCAGTCCGCCGAAGAGGTGAGAAACACCATCGTGAAAAAAGGATATCTTCCGAAAGCGCGCACCGGCGCCACCGCATCCATCGACCAGCTTATCGATCCTGCCGTGCGGCGGAATTACATCGGAAAAACCGTTCCGCTGGAACGATACGATGAACTCAGCGGGTCGCTTTGCGAAGTCGATTTGAAATTCAACGGGTATTTCGGTCTGGAAAACATCATCGTCCGGCACATCATCCCTTCCGGAAACAGCGGCGGATTACTGGAGTTGTATCTGAAACACTATCCCATGCTGGTTTTTGAAGGCAGCGAAACCGGAGAAAACTTCAATCCGGAAAAAAACAAATTCGAAAAAATCACCAACACCAACTACCATTTTGACAGCGGAACATACTCCTTCATCCATCTGAATATTCTCCGGACGTACAAAGACGACGGACGGTATGAAGAGACGATCACTTTCAACGCGCACGACAGTAATGTCGCGGTACAGGAGGCCTGCAAACACCCCTGCACGGCACCGCCCCGCGACGACTCTCACGAGGAGTCGCAGGAAAAATGGGAATATTGACGGACGCTCTGTGTCCGGCGCCGATCCGGAAAAGCCCAGATACACATTTCCCTGAAAATGATCCGAATAATTAAGGACAAAATGATGAATAAAAACGACGATCGGAATTTACCGAATTACAGAATCGTGATGAAGACATCATCGTCAAAGACAACTTTTGGCGCACGGACTTCCGCTTTTTGAAAACCCGGCAGAATGCGGTAATAAACCTGCAGCGACAGACAGCACAAACTGGTGGAATAAATCTGCTCTTCGCCGGGCTCTTGTCCGGGGCCCAT
>JALOTS010000066.1 GCA_025457785.1 Pontiellaceae bacterium
CATTATAATTTAAACGCAACTTGTTAATAGAAAGTAAATTAAGAACCTGTACAAAATCGCCATGCTTGAGGCATTCCGTAAAAAGGGGTACCCTGCCTCGTAAAAATCGCCGGAACGGTTTTTTTGCTGTTTCACGCAGCAATGCCCGCCCCGCGTTTTTCTGGACAAGCCGGATCTACGGGCGGATACGCCCTAAGTTCCGGCTTTACTGCCAGTACTGCCGGAACTCAGCCGTATCCGGCGTGGGTCCGGCACACGTCGAACGCGGTAAAGGCACCGCGTCCTTTGTTGTGCGGCAGACATTCCTGTCTGCCGTTTTTTTTGCGCAGGCTGGAAAGCCCGCGCCACCGGGTTGGGTGAGGCAGGCTTTCTTGCCTGCCATTATTTTAATCTGTTTCCTGGCACCGGGAGCCAGCCGTCCGGTTTATGGAGGGTTCCGCTCCGTCGGAACCGGCCGCGACAGAGCGCGACCCTCCCATGAAACGAAAAAAATCAAAATACTTATTGCCGCCCCCCCCCCCCATTACGGCTAGACTGCGCGCAAATATTGAATTGCAGTATTGTGTTTATCAACGGAATGGAAAAACAAAAAAGGAGAGTAGAATGAACAAGATGAAATGGATAGCAGGCTTATTGGTCGCGGCGGCCGCATCCGTATCAATGGGTGCGGATGCGAAGTTCCTCAATACGAGTGGTGATGGCAGATGGGAAAATCCCGATAACTGGGAGTTAGGAGTTCTTCCTACCGATCAGGACAATGCGTTTAGAGTCAATCCAGGCAGTCTGACGTGTACGGTTTCGTCGAGTAACACGATCAATAATTTGCGGATCAATGAAGGTGGAGCGGGGGGGGTAACATTACACATGGACAATGCATGGCTGACCATTCTTACAAATCAATGGTCCAGTCTCGCCTACAATGTAGTTGGTGCCCCCAGCACTCTGACCATGACAAACTCAACCATTTTGCACCTCGCTCTGATAACTGGTGTTTCAACGAATGAAAACGGGCACTTTAATGTTGGCCACTATCGCAGCGACTGCGGTGAAACGACCAGCACGTTGATCATGGACAATTCGCATATTATTCTTGAGCGAGGCTCCCTTCGCATGATTCCTAACACGTCACACGTCTCGGATCTCGTTGTCGACGCAGGCATAACGAACACGATAACCTTGAATAACGGAAGCTCGATTGAAACGTCACACATGAGTAACATGGACAACGGCATGATTTACCTCAATTCCGGATCATACATTAAAAGCAGAAGCACCGTTGAACCCCAACTCGACGTGTTGATCAACAACGGATGGATCGTTGTTGACGGCGTAACTGTTACGCCTGAAAACAAAAGCAATTATGTCTATACAGATGCCACCAGCACGTACGTGATTCCTGAACCAGCCACAGTTTCCCTGATGGCGTTTGCCGGGCTTATTGCGTTTGCCGTGCGCCGTCACTTCTGCAAATAACCGCATTGTTTCCAAAGGTTGTTTCACGTAAACGCGATACCATCACCGCGTTTTTGCGCACAAGCCGGATCTACGGGCGGATACGCTCCTAAGTTCCGGCTTTACTTTTTCCAGTACTGCCGGAACTCAGCCGTATCCGGCGTGGGTCCGGCACACACGGAACGCGGTGAGGGCCCCGCGTCTACATTTGTTGTGTTCTGAATTCGCTGTAAAACTTTCCCAACACAATGAATGAAGCAGACAGGCAACGAATACGGGACAGACTGTGAAATAATTTGGCTTGATATTTAAACCAAAAAGGTTAAACCTCCCGAACCATAAGGATGATGAATGATTCTTTCGTTTAAAGACAAGCGGACGCTTCAGATCTGGGAGGGGTATGCGGCGCGACTGGATCCTGCGCTGTTGCGAAGAGCCCAGTTGAAACTGCGTTATATTCAAGTGGCAAAGGAGGTCGCCGATCTGAAAAGTCCGCCCGGAAACCGGTTGGAAAAATTAAGCGGTGACCGGAACGGATTTTATTCGATCCGGGTCAATCAGCAGTACCGGATTTGTTTCCGATGGACTTCATCGGGCGCTGAAGAAGTCGAGTTTGCAGATTATCACTAAGGAGGAACAGTAAATGAATCGCATCAATGTACATCCCGGCGAAGCCCTGCAGGAATTTTTAGACGACTGCGGTCTTTCGCAAAGCGCACTGGCCCGCGAGCTGCGTGTGCCGGTGCGGCGTATCAATACGATTATCCGGGGGGAACGAAGCCTTACCGCAGATACAGCGGTGCGGTTGGCAAAATTTTTCGGCAATCGTGCCGATTTCTGGCTCGGTTTGCAGGAGATTTACGACATTAGAGAGGCTGAAAAAAAGCTGGCTGTTGAGTTGTCTAAAATTCATCCGGTGGCGGCCTGAGCCATGCCGCACCGTTTTTGAAGCCGGCCCGGAGAATACAATACATGAAAAAACTGGCAGTACTCGGACACCCCATTGGACACACCCTTTCGCCCGTGATGCACAACGCATCTATTCAGGCGCTCGGGCTGGGCGGCGAATATGAATACGGGAAACTCGATGTCCCGCCCAGCGAGCTGATGGCCCGGCTCGCGCAGCTTCCGGGCGAAGGCTATGCCGGCGTCAACCTGACCATTCCGCTCAAGGAGGTTGCCTTCCAAGGATTGGAAAAACTGGCCGATAGCGCCCGGATTCTCGGCGCAGTCAACACCGTCGAGTTTGCTGCCGACGGAATGATCGGTCACAACACGGACGGGTACGGCTTTCTCAAAGCGCTCGAAGAAGCCTTCGGAAAAACCGTTGATGGGGATTCGGTTTTTGTACTCGGCTGCGGCGGGGCAGGGCGCGCGGTCGCGCTGATGGCCGCACTGAATGGGGCAAAATCATTAACACTGGCCGATGTCGATGTTGGGCGTGTGAAGAACTTAGCCGCAGAGATTGCTGGAAAGGCCCCGTATGTTGAAATTTTCCAATGTTTGGAAAAAGAAGAGCAGGTTGAGCAATGTCGCGAAGTCGGCCTGGTTATTCAGGCCTCGCCGGTCGGCATGAAAAAAGAAGACCCGTCGCTGCTGCCGCCGGAAGCGTTCCGCGCCGGACAGTGCGTGTTCGATCTGATTTATATGTATCCCGAAACAGCGTTTCTCAGCGCGGCCAAATCTTCCGGTGCGCAGATTGCAAACGGTCTCGGTATGCTGCTGCATCAGGGGGCGCGGGCCTTTACGATCTGGACCGGACTGGAGCCGGATGTGAAAGCCATGCGGAAGGCATTGGAAGGAAAGGTGTACTCATGACCGGGTTTTGGCTGATCTATTGGGCGGTGTGTGTTTTTGTTCTGGGGCTTTGCTTCGGCAGTTTTCTCAACGTCTGCATTTACCGCATTCCCAACGAAAAGTCGCTGAGCTGGCCGCCGTCGTCCTGCCCGAAATGCAACAGCCGGATCAAGTGGTACGACAATATTCCCGTATTGAGCTGGCTGCTGCTGCGGGCAAAGTGTCGCAATTGCAAACAGCCGATTTCCGCCGGATACCCTCTGATCGAACTGCTGACCGGCCTGTTTTTTGTGACGATTTTTCTGATCTACGGGCTCAGTTGGGTCACTCCCGTTTATCTGCTGGCGGTGTTCGGCCTGCTGATGGGCACCTTCATTGATCTGGAACATATGATTCTGCCGGACCGCGTGACGATCGGCGGAATGGTTCTTGCCCCGATCTTCAGTTATTTTGTGCCCGATCTCCACGGTACCGGACTGACTCAAATGGCCTCTTTGAAAATTTCATTGATCGGGCTGGCGGCGGGCTTCGGCCTGTTCTGGACCATTCGTACATTGGGAACGGTCGCGTTCAAAAAAGAGGCCATGGGCTTTGGCGACGTAAAGCTCATGGGTGCGCTGGGCGCGCTGTTCGGCTGGCAATCGGTTCTTTATATCACCTTTTTCTCCGCGCTGATCGGATCCTTGACGGGGGGCATTCTGGTTGTTTTGAGCCGCAAAGGGATGGACAGTCAGATTCCCTACGGACCGTTTATTGCGCTTTCCGCTTTTTCCTGGATGCTGGGCGGATCCGGCCTGTGGCAGGCCTACCTTACCTTCGCCGGTTTCTGACTGTTTTCATTTTAAAACTTTGACTGTCATCCGGGCAAGCTGCGTTTCATAATCCGGCGGACTGTTTTTTGAAGGTTTTTTCTCCGTCGTACGGAGTATCCATGAGTTTCACGCGGGATTATAACCGTGCAGATTGCCGTGAAACGGCTTCATCTTTTTCCCGAGGCACCAGTCACGGGGAGCCGATTAAAGATGGGTTCAACCTCAAAATGCAAGTGACTGCGCTGAACCGGAATTCCCGGCATCGAGATATTTCCCATCTGTCCGATTTCCGCTCCGCGCAAAAACAAATGCAACCCGTTTCCGTGCCGGCTATTTTTCCAAACTGCGGAACACTCCGCAGTCATAAATTCCAAACTCATCATTCCCGGACGATGGCTGTTATCGATTTATCGGGAATAAAAGCTCCATTCGGTTGCAAAAAAATAAAAAAACTTTACTGTCCCCGAAAAACAGGAAGCCGTACACGGAACAGCTTGTCGGGAATATTTTTATTGAATTGAACTTTTTTCGTTTTTAGATTTCTCAGGCTCTCAGATTAAATATTCGGGAGGAAGCAATGAAGAACCATATGCTGTTGGCAGTTGCCATCGGGGTGTCCGGGCTGTGTGTTTGTACAGCAACGGGGATATCAACGGGCGCCTCCAACGATTATCCTGTAATCGATCAAATGGCCGCACAGCAGGTCGGACGGGGCGAAGTGACGTGGCTGGATAAACAGACCGTGCGGATTAAAGATGCCTATCTGCTGGTGAATAATACGAATCTGACCGATTTTACGTTCTCCTTCGAAGGCCGCGCCCCTGCGGATGCCGGTGCGGAGGAAGTGGGCATTTGGGCGACATTCCGTCAGTTTGACCGCAATCACCGTTATGTGGCCGGGTTGCGCGGAGCGCCCCATTCCGATCTTTATCTCGCGCGGTACAGTCCGGACGGCAATGACCGGATGCTGGCGCTGCAACCGGTTCCGACCGTGGCGCCCGGCGAATGGGCCGCTGTGAAGATTGCGGCAAGCGGAAGCACGATCAAGGTCTATCTGAACGGCGTTGAAAGGGTCTCGGTTGATGATCCGAACGCCTCCTTCACCGCAGGCAAGGTCGGGGTCGGCGGAGGGTATCATGCCAGTGAATACCGCAGCATTTGCATCAAGAATGGCGTGCCGGTTGAGTCGCTTGCGTTCGCGGACGGCGCCGTCAAAATAAACTTTCAACGGGAAACCGATCCGGTGCCGGAGGGGTGGAAGGCGGATTCCGGCGGGATATACACAGTGGAGCGCGGCTATGGCTGGACGGAAGACAGACACAGTAGAATGCGGAACCGCGACACAACCGGTCAGTTTCTGAGTGATACGCTGATTGCGATTTCTCATGATGACGGAGACTCGGAGTTTAAGCTGGATCTCAATCCGGGCGATTACCAGATTACGCTGCAGCATGGTGACGACTGGCCCGGTAATGTCAGTGTGCTGGATATGACTTATTGCGAAGATGCTCCGCCGTTGAAGGACACGACCGAAAGGGGCGTCCGCCGGCGGCTGCATACCAATGTAACCGTCGGCGACAAAGGGTTGTCACTCCTTTTTCATCGCAAGCCGGGGGAGGAATCGCCGGCGTTTTGTCTGAACTGGCTGGTGGTTGAGCCGCGCGGGAAACTTACGAAAGCGCAATGGGCAAAGGGGAGCGGAGATCCGAATGCGCCTCGCGATAATCCCGTCTTGAGAAAACAGCAGCGTGCGGCGTATGTTCCTCAGAAAATTGATTCCATTGAAGCCGGACGCACGGAGGTTTCGCTGGATGGCGACTGGCTGTTCCTGCCCGATTACGAGTTTAAAAAGACCGAGGCTCCGCAGGCGGTTGACGCGATGGATGACGAGTGGCATGTGATGCCGGTTCCGGCGCTGTGGTCGCCGTATGCGGCCTGGCTTTTCGGGGAAACGTTCCCCAATATACCATACGATAAAGGGGCCGGTGACTCCTATTATGAGTATCGGCACGCCCGCGTGGAGGCATTCACGTTTGACTGGGAAAAAACCAAATCCGCCTGGTATCGCAAGCACATTGTTCTGCCGGAAATTCCGGACGGAAAACGCTTTGAGCTCTGTTTCGATGCGATTGCCAAGGTGTCGCATATCTATGTGAACGGAACGTATGTCGGCAAAAACCACGGCATGTTCGGGGACATTAAGTTTGATGTAACCGCATATTTAAAACCGGGGACCAATGTGATTGCGGTGAAGGTGGATCAGGAGCGCGATGATATCAAAAACGGCGATGAAATTGTCGATGTCGCCATCAGTGTTGAAGTCACACGCAAGATGCTGTCCGCGCTGCCGTACGGCATGACGCGGCAGGATGCCCGGGGAATCTGGCAGCCGACGAAACTGGTGATTACAGATGCGGCGCGGGTAACCGATATTTTCGTGAAACCTTCGCTTAATGGTGCTGACGTGGAGGTGACGCTGAAGAATATGAGCGACGCGCCGGTCATGTTGACTCCGTATCTTTCGGTGGTGAGTGAGATGGATGGCGCGGAGCTTGTCCAGTTTGCTGGAAGTGAAACGACTGTTCCGGCAGGCGAAAGCAAGGTGGTTGCACTTTCATTCTCTGCGGGGTCGCCCCGTCTCTGGTCGCCGGCAGACCCGCAGCTCTATACGTTTAACGTGTCGTTGCGTGCAGGCGGGAAAGTTGTGGATAAGGTTTCTGTGGTTTCAGGATTCAAAACCTTCGAAGCGCACGGCAGCCGGTTGCTGCTGAACGGAAAACCTTACGCATTGCGCGGCGCAAACCACTGCCCGAATATGCTGGCGCCTAATGACGGGGCGCTGGCGGATCGCTTTATGAAGATCATGCGGGAAAACAATCTCAACGCAACGCGCTTCCATGCCATGCCGGGCACCGAACCGTGGATGGCGGCGGCCGACCGGAACGGCGTGCTGATTTCCTATGAGGGAACGTGGCCGTGGCTGATGCTGAAAGGGCCGATTCCGCCGCAGGAGTCGCTCGATATCTGGATGGATGAATTTCAACGTATAATCAAAAAGTACCGGAACCATCCGTCGCTCATGCTTTGGACCGTCAACAATGAAATGAAGTTCCATGTCTTTTATGCTCATTCCGCGCCGGAGGAGAAAACACCCGAGGCGGAAGCGGATATTTTGGCCCGCGCAAAGGTGGTGTCAAAAGCCGTAAAGATGGTACGGGAGACCGACCCGACCCGTCCGGTGGTCGCGGACTCCGGCTACGTTCGCGGAAAGTACTGGCGGTTGAAGCAGACCCCGGAAGGGCTTGGCCTGGACGACGGAGATATCGACGATGAGCATGCGTACTGCAACTGGTACAATGCGAGCTTTTTCAATCTGCCGGATAAACCCCTCAGCGGGTTCAGCCCAAGCCGGCCGTTTATCAGTCAGGAGATGTCCACCGGCTATTACAATGGCGACAGCGGGCATCCGGTGCGCGCCTATCTGTTTGCGCATCAGACTCCGCAGAGCTGGGTCGGGCAATGGGCTTACGAACACCGGAATCCATCGATCTTTATGAACCGTCACGCGATGCTGACGAAGGAGCTGGCGGAGTATTACCGCCGCGAGCATCGTGAAGATTGGGCTGGAACACTGATCTTCGGGCTGGCGACCTGGTTTAAAAACCAGTGGGATGCTGAAAAGATTGCGCCCTATCCGGTGGTGACCGACAGCCTGCGCAACGCGATGTCGCCTGTGCTGGTGAGCGCCCGGCTGACCGGTCGCAATCTCTTCGCCGGCGACATCTTTACGGCTCCGGTCTCCATTATCAACGATGCCGAAAACGGAGCAGCCTTTCCCGCCGGAAAACTGACGTGGCGGTTTGTGGTGAATGGAGAGGCTCTATCCGAGGGCCTTTTGTCAACTCCGGCGGTTGCCTACTACAGCAATCAAAAAATGGAGGTGAAGCTGAAGGTTCCCTCTGACATATCTGAGGGCCGTGCGGATGCACAGCTTTGTTTTGACCTTTCGATCGGCGGAAAAATTGTCAGTAGCAACCACTATGCCGTTACGATCGGATCAAAGGAATGGGCCGTTGAGCCGGTACAATCCTCTAAAGGAACCGCAGTGGTCTGCAACGCATCTCCCGGTCTTAAGGCTTTGTGCGATAAAATGGGGCTGAAGATAAAGGAATGCAGGGATCTGAAGGGCCTTAAACTTAAGCCTGAGGATCGCTTGGTGATTGACGGAAACATAGACCCTTCTCAGACGGATGCTCTCCGGTCAATCATTGCCGAAGGTGTGGGAAGTGTAGTGTGGATCAATGCCCGGACGCAGGCGGAAGAGTTCTTCCCGGAGCAGATTCTCAACTATCGCAGGCAGGAAGGAGAAGCGGTGACCATGCTGCTGCCCGAATCGCCCGTTTTTGCCGGGATTCAAATTGGCGACCTGTCCTGGCTGGGCGGGCCGTCCGTTAAGCGTGTTCCGGTTTCTTCGTCAGGCGGTTATTATGTCGCCTGGAAGAACCCGAACCTTGCTGTGCTGGCCGAAGAAATGAATGCTCATGGTTATCTGGACAAGCCGACGGATAAACTCACGTACTGGGTCACACCGCTAGTTGCGATTCAGCAGGCGGGGAGCACTCCGGTGATCCTTTCTGAAATGTCGATTGACACTGCGCTGACTGATCCGGTTGCGTTGCGCCTCTGGGCAAACCTGTTGTCAGGGAAAACGCACCTGATCTATGCGATATTGCATTGAAAAATCAGTAACACCTCTTTGTATGGATTCAAAACAATTTTTTGAGCGGGCGGTCGGGGTAATTCCCGGCGGCGTGAACAGTCCGGTGCGGGCGTT
>JALOTS010000067.1 GCA_025457785.1 Pontiellaceae bacterium
TTGGAAAAGCTGGGTTTCAAAGAAAGACAGCTTAAAATCGAGTGCGTATATCCCGTAAAAATATATTCTATGATGGCGGAAAAAGATTTTTCTTGGGATCTGAACTATCGAAGGGATGTTACCTTCGTATGGTGATGATGACGGAGACGGCTTCCTTCCTGTTGCAGCCAACGTCCCGCGGGTAGAGAATAGCTTCACAAATCAGTCCGGTGATTCGCAGCTTGAGCATAGTAATCTCCTTGGTTTGGGTTAATGAAACGAGGTTTCAGGGTGAAACCTCTCCGTGTGTTATTCCAAGGAATCGGTGTGAATTAAGGGGATGATTTCATGTACGGGGCAGAGCGGGAAAACAAAGATTCGAAACGGAACTTGTTTAAACGATAAAACCCTGAACAAATTTCAACATTCGGAAACCGGCAGCCGGCGATACAGCGGCGGAGGAGGGGGGATTCGAACCCCCGGTACCTTTTAAGGGTACACACGCTTTCCAAGCGTGCTCATTAAACCACTCTGACACCCCTCCATAAACTGAGCGCGGAACCTACCACGTCCTGTTCGGGAAATCAACCGGACGAAGGATTTAATTTAAAAGGAAGACATGCTGCCGGAATTTTTTTCATTCGGAATGGCGGAATGTTTGGAATAAGGGAACAGAGGGTTCGTTGTTTCACAGGGCATCACTCCGGTATTCCTTCATTCCCTTCTTTCACGGACATCTTCCCGGAAAATTCAGGCCGAGCATCGGATCGAATCCGAACATGAGGTTCATGTTCTGCAGTGCGTTTCCGGCCTGACCTTTCATCAGGTTGTCGATGTGCGAGATCACCCGCAGCCGGTTGTTGCGTTCGTCCACATCCACAATCAGATTGCAGAAGTTGGTTCCGTTGACCTGCGCGGTGCCGATGTTGGCTTTGCTGTCAAAAAGCCGGACGAACGGCTTGCCGGCATAAAATGTTTTGTAGGCATCCATGAGCTGTTTTGCGCTCATCGTGTCGTTGAGATTGGCGTAAAGGCAGGAGAGGATTCCCCGGCACAGCGGAAGAACCTGCGCGGTCATGGTGATCCGGATCGGTTCGCCCGCCAGTGCGCTCAGCTCCTGTTCGATTTCCACCATGTGCTGGTGTCCGGCCAGTTTGTAGGCGTTGATCTGTTCATATCGCGAAGGGTAGTGGAACGCGGGCGACGGTTTTTTGCCTGCGCCGGAAACGCCGGTTTTGCAGTCGCAGATGACACTTTTCGGGTCGATCAGTTTTTCCGCCGCCGCCGGGGCGAGCCCGAGAATGCAGCTTACGGCGAAGCAGCCGGGATTTCCGGCCAGTTTCTGCTCTGCGCCGAACGGGTGAAGTTCGGAAAGACCGTACACCGTCTGCGGCAGAAGCTCCGGCGCCGCGTGTACAGGGTTTTTGCCGATGAAGGTGGCGTAGGCGCTGTATTTTTCCGGCGTGGTAAACCGGAAGTCGCCGCTGTAGTCCACCACATGGGCTCCTTTGGCCAGTTCGTTCGCGGCGGTCTGCATGCCGACTCCGTCCGGAGTGGAAAAGAAAACCGCGTCATAGATTTCCTGCGCCTTCGGATCATCGGGGGTTCGGATCAGCTCGTCGCAAAAGCCGTGCAGATGAGGATACAGGTCGCTCATCTTCATGCCGGTTTCGGCGGCGGCGACCAGACATTTTATTTTAAATTCAGGATGTCGCAGAAGCAGTTCCGTGATTCCCACGCCGCCGTAACCGCCCGCACCGATAATTTTTACGCTCTTCATTTTAAATCTCCGCTCGCTTTGATTGCGAATCCGGCTAATATAGACGCTCCGGTGGCAGTGCCAAGAACTAAAACAGAGAGGTCGTACAATTGAAAATCGGGATTATATCCGACACACATGGACAGGTGGACATGGCGGTGGCTGCGGCCCGCGAATTTATTTTTCGCGGGACTGAGGCGGTTTTTCACTGCGGTGATGTCGGTTCTGATACAGTTTTGACGGAAATGGCCGCGCTTTTCCAGGAGATCGACATCCCGTTTTATGTTGTACTCGGCAATACGGACAGCCATGCCGATTACCGGTTTTATTCACGGGAAATCGGCGTAAATCTGCTCGGGCGCTTCGGCGAGATGGATCTGGCCGGACGAAAGATTGCGATGCTGCACAGCGACGATGAACAGCGGTTTTTTGAAACGGTTGAATCGCAGCAATACGATTATGTTTTTTTCGGGCACACCCATGTCTGCCTCGATGAAAAGCGGGAAAAAACCCGTCTGATCAATCCCGGCGCCGCCGGACGGGGAATGCACCCCTCCTGCGCGGTAGTGAACCTCGTTGAAGACGATGTCACCTTCTTTTCGATCCGGCGGCCTGAATAATTTCGCGGATTGACAGATTGTGCGGGCGGGTAGAATATTCGCGACGCAATGCGCCTTCGTACGGTTTTCAAACGGGAGGAGTATTATGAAATCAATCAGATTCTGTGCGGTTCTGTTGGCTCATCTTTCCCTGATCACGGCCTCGCCGGCATGGGCGGGCATCGTTGATGATAATTTTAATGACAACACCAAAAATCCTGCGAAATGGGGCGACGATATTTTTGTGGATGACGGCACCAATATCTTTCTTATCGAAACAAACAGCCGGCTGGAGCTTTCAGGCAGTTCTGCTTCCGGTACGAATCATTCGAGTATTGTCCGTCCATGGATCGGCAGTTTCGGAAGCTACACGCAGAGCTGGGAGGCTGCAGTCGATGTGAATGTAGGGGCTGTTTCGCTTCCGGAGGACAACGGGCATATTTCGATGTTTTTAGCGGTTGTCGAATCCGGAGACCCGGAGTTTAGCGACCATTTGAGTATGGAACTTTATTCATACAGGGATTCAGTATCGTCGGTTCGCCGTTATTCTGTGGATGCCGCCTATAACCATCATGAAGTGGATCTTGGCCAAGTCACCACCGCTGATCTGCAGAGCCGTTTACGCATAGCCTTCGATGCCTCGACAAAAATCCTGACAGCGTCATACAACGGAACCCTGCTGGGATCGATGGATGTTGATGCCGCGGAAACCAGTTGGGCGATGACCAGCGGCTCTCAATTTCAACTGCTTCTGGGCGGCAGTATGCGCGGCAGTTTCACCTACAACGGCCATGAAGTTTACGCGGACAACTTTGAACTGAGAACCGGAAACGACATGACGCATCTCCTTACCATCTGTGATGGAACCGGAAGCGGATTCTATACCAACGGTGCCAGCGTAGTGATTACCGCCTCCAATGCGCCGACGGGCTGGATGTTTGACCGCTGGATCGGTTCAACCCAGTACATCACGAGCGTGACTTCGTCTCCGGCCACTGTCACTATGCCGGCCCAGGCCATCACGCTCACGGCAACCTATAAACTCACCGGAGCAGGTTCCTATGACGATTTTAACGACAACAACAAAGACCCCTCCAAGTGGGGAAGCGATATGCTCGTTGGATCGGGAACCAATGCCGTTCTGACGGAAATCCGCGGACATTTGGAGTTTACCGGAAGCTCGGACGGCGAGGAGGACAACACCATTCTCCGTCCGTGGATCGGCGATGCCGGCAGTTATACTCAAAACTGGGAAGTTGCGGTTGATCTCCGTGCGGGCTTGCTTGAAATGCCGCCTTGGAGCGGCCTGCAAATGTTTATGGCCGTGGCGACTGAGGGGAATATCGGAAATCGCGTCGTTCTGGGGTTGTCTGCCAGTCAGGACGAGAACGAAATGCTCAAACGGAAGTATGAATGGTCTTCCGCCGTGAACGATACGGAGCTGACGGTTCCTCCGAATGCGGGCGAGGTTTCAACCGGCGATCTCGGGGGACGGGTTCAAGTGGCCTTTGATGCCTCCACCAAAACGCTTTACGGCTCATACAACGGCATTCCGATCGGCTGGATTGATGTGGATGCCGCCGGAACGAGCTGGGGCATGAGCACCGGCTCAACGTTCATGGTTGTTCTGGGGGGAAGTATCTGGGACGCTTTCACCAATAACAGCAGCGAGGTTTACGCGGACAACTTTGAACTCCGCTCCGGCAGCAATTTGACCTACGCGCTGACGGTCTTGTATTATGGAAGCGGCAGCGGCTTCTACACAAACAACGCAAAAGTTCCGATCACCGCGTCGAATGCGCCGCCGGGCTGGGAGTTCGACCGCTGGGTCGGTTCGACCCAGTACATTGCAAGCGTTACTTCGACCACTTCCACCGTCACGATGCCGGCACATGCTGTCGCGCTTGTGCCCTCCTATAAACTCAGCGGAACGCCGTCCGGCGATGATTTCAGCGACAACAGCAAAGATTCCGGTAAATGGGCGGACGACATCCAGTCCGGAAGCCAGGGCGTATTGGACGAAACCAGCCAGCGGCTCGAATTTCAGGTCTCTTCGAGTGAAAACCGGGAGTGGAATACAGTTTCACGCCCTTGGCGTGAAAGTGTCGGAAGTTATACTCAAAGCTGGGAAATTGCTGTTGACGCGCATCTCGGCACGATTCCCGCCGGAACTGATTATCTGTTTGCCAACATGAATCTGACCGTTTTCAACCGGGACGATACGAACTGGGTGGACGGCCTGCCCGCCGATCAATTAAGCATTTCGCTCGACGAAAATCAGGACGACAACAATGATGGTGATGGGCGGGAGCGCGGTTATGAAGTGACCTCCAGATCGGATGGCGCAAACCTCGGCTTTCCGGGTGCCGCCTGGCTCGCCACGGCGGATCGGGACGGACGGCTGAAAATTTCATTCGATGCCTCCCGTAAAGTGCTGCGGGCCTCCTGTAACGGCAGGGTGCTGGGGTGGCTCGCCGCCTCGAACTGGGACATGTCGAACAACGACACCTTCGGGTTTGCTCTGACCGGATCGATCGGCAACAACTCCAACGCCATCCCCTCCGGCGAAATGTTTTTCGACAACTTTGAAACGGTCGGCGCGGTTGCTCCGCCAGAGTTCACCTACACGATCAGCGGCGGCGGCGTCACCATTACCTGCTACATCGGTTCCGGCGGCGCGGTGACGGTTCCGGAAACGATCGAGGGGTTCCCTGTTGTTTCGATTGCAGATGATGCGTTTGGCGGCTGCTTATCCATGACGAGCCTTGTTATTCCCGCCAGCGTTACCAATATCGGTTCCTATGCCTTCAGCGGCTGCGTGAACACCAAGGCGTTCCGGTTCGAAGGCAACGCTCCCGCGCTGGGCGCAGCAGTTTTTTCCGGCCTGACGGACGCGCTGGTTTATTGTGAAGCGGGCACCTCGGGGTGGGGGACGATCTTCGGAGATCTTTCCGTTAAAACACTATATCCAGTTGCGGCAGGCGGCATGGCGATGGGCGCCGCCTTTGACGGAACCAATTATCTGATCGGCGTGGAAAATCCGGCAACTCTTGAAATCGGGGCACAGATGCTTTCTCCCGCCGGAACGAAGACCAATGAGTGGATCACAACCGGGCGCACCGGGATCGCCCCGGCGATTGCCTTTGACGGCACCAACTATTTGATGGTCTGGGAAGATGACGGCCTCGGAACGCTGAACGGAACAACCGGCTTTCAGGTTTACGGACAGCGGATCAGTCGCGCCGGCGTGACGAATGGGTCGCCGTTTGCAATTTCAAGCGTCGGAATCTGGGTCGACGGCATGAACATCATGGCCTATGGCGGCGGCATATATCTGGTCACTTATACAAAACTCATCAATCCGGCGCTCGGCGATCAGTCGCCCACCAACCGCTACATCGCCGGCCGCAGAGTACTCCCGAACGGGACGGTCAGCTCTGAATTCCGGATCAGTGATTCATACGGCGCGGCCGGTGAAGTCGCGTTCGACGGCAGTAATTTCCTCGTGGTCTGGCGTGAAGATCAGGATGACTGCGAAATCCGCGGCCGTTTGGTCACTCCATCCGGATCTCTTCTCGGAACGGAGCTGTCCATCGATTTTGACGGGGAGCCCAGCGACAATCCGATTACTGTGATTTTCGACGGAACCAACTATGTCGTGGGCTGGTCCGATGAGGTTGCAGACGGAAACTGGGATCTGTTCGCCCGGAAGGTCAGCAAGACCGGCACAATGGTCGGCGACGTGGTTACCATTTGCGATGATCCCGGTATGCAGATGCTCACGGGCATGGCGTTTGACGGGGAGCTCTACCTTGCCGTCTGGTCGGATATGCAGAATCCGGACGATTGGGATATGTACGGGAGTTACGTCTATGCCCTGTCCGGCCTGCCGGGCGACGGCAAATTCCCTCTGATGAACGCCGGCGGCAATCAGCTCGGCGGGGTTAAATTCTTAAACGGAAAATATCTTGTTGCCGTGAACGACGGCGCGATCATGGCCGACGGAGAGGAAAACCGCGGTCTCGACGGCATTGATGCCTGTTATGTCATGTTTATTCGGCCTGACGACACGGATGGCGACGGTCTGCCGGATGCGTGGGAGGTGCAGTATTTCGGCAATTTAACGAAAACCGATAACCCTGCCGCAATTTGCGCGAACGGCATCAATACGGTGATGGATGCCTATGTTGCCGGGCTCAATCCGACCAATCCGTCCTCGTTCTTTGTGACATCTCTTGTCTGTCCTCCGTCCTCTGCAAGAATTATCCAGTGGAACGCCGTGACCGGCCGCGTTTACAACGTGTATTGGACGACGAACCTGTTGAACAGTTTCCAGCCCCTGTACACCAATTACACGGGCGGAGCCGTTACCGACACGGTTCACAGTACGGAAGGAAAATGCTTCTACAAACTGGATGTCCGTCTGCCGTAAGCCGCCGTCTGTGAATGCGGGGCGGACATCCCTGTCCGCCCGTGCGGACAGGGGTGTCTGCGCCGCAGAAGATATTGAATGCCGGCGCTGCCGGAAATTTTCACCGGGTTTATCCCGTAAGGCTTTGTTTCAGCAAGCCCGTCAGCCGTAACGGCCGTACGGCGGTGTGTTGCGGGAGCACGGCGGCCTTGTATTCTTCATAAGCCTGTGATAAAAGAGGGCGTTATCAAATGAAAAGGGTCAGTAAGGAGGCGTTCTATGCATGTGACGAGAACCATGAAACTCTGCGCATTGAGTTTTGCCGTCACGGCCGGCATAGCCGGTGCGGATACCTTTAGGCCTGTCCGTTTAGAAACGGATCGAAACTGGACCAATATAAACCTCTGGTTCTCCACAAACAGACCCGGGGAAAAGGTTTTTCCCGGCGACGCTGATGAGACGAGAATCTCCGGCGGCGCCGTACGAATCACCACACCGGTTACTGTGGGATATCTTAAAGTGGGTTCCGAGGGGAGCGGAACCGTGATCATAGACGGAGGAACCCTTGTCACGGTCGGGACTTCCGATTACAACTCCGCCAGTTTTAATGCTCCCGGAACCCTGATCGTCACAAACGGGGGATCGGCCGTATTCAACAGCCGTTTTATGGTCGGGTTCAAAAATTACGGAGGCGGACGGGTGGAGATTTATGATGGAACCGTTCGGGTCGCCAGGTCTTATTTTCACAACAAGGATTACACAGGATCTGAGCCGATCAATACGCGAACAACCGTCCATCAGGGGGGGGTGCTGGAAGTGAATGAGCTGATCCTCAACTCCGGCGTGATAAATATCGCGGGGGGTACGGTGATGATCCGAAAAGGCTATGTTGAACAAATAACTCATTGGATCGCAGAGGGACGGATCATTGCCATGGGCGGTGCGGCAGGCTGGAAAATCAAGGTGACGGTCGATCCTTCTACAGGGCATATCGTTCTTACTGCAGAACTGTCGGGCGAGTCTTTTTCCGTCGGAATGCGCAGTCCTGTTCCGTCCTGTTTTGGAAAAAAAGGTTAATATGAATATTAAAAAAACAATAAAACTCTGTTCGTTGGGTTTTGCCGCCGCGGCCGGTATGGCTGCTGCGGATGTTTTTCACTTCACCAGCCCGGGGGCGGATCAAAACTGGACCAATGTAACCAACTGGGTCTGTATAAAGGAACGGGAGGATCGGGTTTTGCCGGGAAACACCGATCAGGCGAGGATTGATCATGTTGCCGTACGAATCACCACGGCGGTTACAGTGGGATACCTTCGAAGCGGAGTTGGCGGGCCGGGAACGGTGATCATTGACGGCGGGTCGCTTGTCACGGTCGGGCCCGGCAAGTTCAGCTCCGCCAGTTATAATTCGCCTGCGATCATCATTGTCACAAACGGGGGCTCCGCCCTGTTTAATTTCTACTTCATGGTGGGGTGCCTGAATTATCCTGAAGCGCGCATGGAAATTTATGACGGAACGGTTCGGGTTTCCGGCACCTATTACCACGTTAGAAATTATGCGGCGCCTGATCCGATGAGCACCCGAACCGTTATCCACGAAGGAGGTCTATTGGAGGTGGATGTGCTGGAGCTCAATGCGGGCGTACTGGACATCGCGGGCGGCAAGGTGATTGTCAGAAGGAGTCGTGCCGACCAGATAAGTCAATGGGTGGCCGAGGGCCGGATTGTTGCCATGGGCGGCGCGGCGGGCTGGGCCATCAAAGCCGTTCTGGATCCCGAAACGAATTATACTGTGCTTGTTGCGGAACCGTCGGCTGCGCCTCTTTCCGTCGGAATGCGCAGTCCTGTTCCGTCCTGTTTTGGAAAAGAAAAGCGGATATGAATATAACAAAAACAATGAGCCTCTGCGCGTTGAGTTTTGCCGTTATGGCCGGCATGGCCGCTGCGGATCTGTTTGAGTTCGTCAATTCAGGGGCCGATCAGAACTGGACCAATGTAAATAACTGGGTCTGTTCAACGAAAGACAGAGAAAAGGGTTTGCCGGGGGCCGCTGACGAGGCTCGGATCGGCAACGCCACGGTACGAATA
>JALOTS010000336.1 GCA_025457785.1 Pontiellaceae bacterium
GACACCAAGAGCGGCGCCGGCCAGTACTTCACGCCGCGCGCGCTGATCGAAGCGATGGTGGCCTGCGTTCGGCCCGAGCCGATGAAGATGATTGCGGACCCGGCCTGCGGCACGGGCGGCTTCTTCCTCGGCGCCTATAACTGGCTGACACGGCCCGGCGCCAGACTGAATAAGTCCGAGAAAGAGTTTCTGCGCGACAAGACCTTTCACGGCAATGAGATCGTGCCCAACACCCGCCGCATGTGCTTGATGAACCTGTTCTTGCACAGCATCGGCGAGCTGGATGGCGAACCCTTGGTGGAACGTTCGGATGCACTGATTTCCGAGCCCAAGCGTAAGGTGGATTACGTCCTGGCTAATCCACCCTTCGGCAAGAAAAGCAGCATGACCTTTACCAATGAGGAAGGCGACGAGGACAAGGATGCCCTGACCTATGAACGGCAGGACTTCTGGGAAACCACGTCGAACAAACAGCTCAACTTCTTGCAGCACATCGTCAGCATGTTGAAGTCGGATGGAAAAGCCGCCGTGGTGCTGCCGGACAATGTGCTATTCGAGGGCGGCGCGGGTGAAAAAATCCGCCGCAAGCTGCTGGAGAACTGCGACGTGCACACCGTGCTGCGCCTGCCCACAGGCATCTTCTACGCGCAGGGCGTGAAGGCGAATGTGCTGTTTTTCGATGCCAAACCCAAGGACGGCCAGATTCACACCAAGGGCGTCTGGTTCTACGACCTGCGCACCAACAAGCATTTCACGCTGAAAACGCGGACGCTGAAACTGGATGACCTGCAAGATTTCGTGTCCCGCTACAACCCCGACAACCGGCACGAGCGGAGCGAGACAGAACGCTTCAAGTACTTCAGCTACGAAGAGCTGATGGCACGCGATAAGGCCAGTCTCGATATTTTCTGGCTAAAGGATGACAGCCTCGAAAACCTCGATGACCTGCCGCCGCCGGATGTTTTGCAGCAAGAAATCATTGACCATCTTGAGGCCGCATTGATGGCGTTCCGGGATGTTGCTGCGGGGCTGCCTCGTAGTGCTGCCCTAGATCAAAGCTGAGGCTGATCGGCGGGGTCGTTCAGGCGACGCCCCGGGGAGTCCTCAGGTAAGCGGGCGAACTGTCTCTGATGTTCCGTAGTGTTCCAAACGTGTTGACAACCTCTTTTCTGTCGATATACTGGGAACACCTTGGAACATCGGAGATTGACAATGGCGCAGAGTTATAGGGCAGCAGCGAAGCAAAACCCCGGCAGAAAATCTTGGTTAGTTGAATTTCGGCATCCCCTTCGGAATGACGCCAACAACAAGCCCGGCAAGAAGGTTCGCAAAGGGCTTGGGACGGATGACGAGCAAAAAGCTTTGCGATTGGTTGAGCAACTGAACAAACTGCTCGCGGACGAGTCGCTTTGGTCTGTTGGCGCTCAACCGGAAGCGCTCAAGTCCTACGACGAGATCGTCGTCGAAATTTTCTACGGTGAAATCACCCCGCGAACCGGGTCTTCGCGTGATCTGCGCGACAAACTATTGCCGCTGCCTGGGCACGACGAAGGCTATGCACGCATCGCTTTGATGGGCGTCCCCGGTGCCGGGAAAACCACTTTAGTTCGCCAGCTCATCGGCACCAATCCGGATACCGACCGGTTCCCCTCTACTTCGGTGAACCGGACCACCACGTTTCCGACCGAAGTAGCCCTTCGCGAAGGACCCTACAAGGCCGTGGTGACTTTCATGTCAGAGCATGAGACGCGATTTGAGATTGAGGAATCGATCTCTGCCGCGATTGTCGAGGCGGTTGAGGGTGACGAAAGAAAGATCGCCCGTGCTCTTTTAGAGAAGAGCGATATGCGCTTCCGACTGAAGTATTTACTCGGCGACTATGTTGTTGGAGCCGAAACTGAGGTTGATCCGTACGACGACGATGCCGGTGATGGAGACAGTGTTGAAGACGAGAGCGCTGCCAATGCCGCCGTTTCACAGGAGGAGAAAGCTCGGCAATTCCAAGTACTGACCACCTACATCAAACGAATCGCAGGCCTTACGCAGGGGCTGAAAGTCGAGCTAGAGACCCATCAAGGTGCGATTGCCGAAATGTCCTCGGAGGATCGCAGTGCTGCATTGGATTTGATCGAGGAGCAAGCCTCGGCCTCAGATGAATTCGTTGAGCTTGTGTCCGATATCCTTGATGAACTACGGACCAAGTTCGCTCGCGTACCAGGCGGAAAATTCGAGAAAATGACGACCGGATGGCCGAATGCGTGGCACCTGGAGTCGCCAGCCGACGAGCGCACTTCATTCTTGCAGGCGGTCCGTTTTTTCTCCGGCATCTCCCATCAACTATGGGGCAGTTTGCTGACGCCACTAGTGAACGGCATGCGAGTAATTGGCCCATTCAAACCGCAATGGGGCGATCAGGATGCGCAGCTGGTCTTGATTGATACCGAGGGCCTTGGTCACAAAGCGAATGCGACGGCTGACCTGCCGGAACAAGTGCTGGCGCTGCTGCACGAGGTGGATGTCGTGCTGCTGGTCGATAGCGCGAAGAATGGGATGACCAACTTCGCTGCCGGAAAAGC
>JALOTS010000068.1 GCA_025457785.1 Pontiellaceae bacterium
CCTGATAATCTGTGGTTGCCAAACCGTTAAAAAAGGAACGCCGTTGAACATCCAAGCTTCTAAGGAGGTAATCAGCATCCATCCTTATAAGGAGTCCAATGCATATGGAGTTGAAGTCAGATTGATAGCTTATCGTCTTGATCAAAATGGTGCTGTGATTGCTGAATCACAAGATATTCTTTCTGCATCAAGAGTCACCGGAAAGTCAGGAAAATGGTTGGATTCTAATGTGGGTGTTAAACAAGGGGGAGTTGATTCAACAGTCTCCTACTTAATTGACGGAGAAATGATCAATACGCCTGCATTCGCCGGAGTTAATCTGATTTCAAAAATAATTCCCCTTGGTGAAAATAAAGTTCATGTCAAAGGAATCTTCGTGTCATCAATGTTTGGTGAGAATCGAAAACTCACCAGCATGTCATTGCCTATCAATGTTATCTGCACCTTGGACGAAGAAAAGGTTCTCTACGAAAAAGAAATAAAATCCGCACCCGAACATTGACCCTGCTCGGTGAACGCCCGGCGATTGGGTTGAAGTCAAATCCCGAGTCGGGTCATGTTTAACGTTAATGACAGCAATAAGAATTGCAGCAGTCTGTGTGGACGGGTGGTGCATTTTGAATCGACCACAAGTGGTGCATTTTGAGTGACCGGTGACAGATTAGTGCTAGTGTTAATGAGGATGATGTTTGTTGTAAGTCGGTAAATATTTCGATTGATAATGTTATGGATAGGAGGTCCTTTGGTGTTAACCACAGCAAAATGTGGATTTTTAGGTTAGCGGCTCAAAAGCCTCAGTATATGTGGTGGTTCTGGAAAGAGAATATTACGGATAGGTAATGAGAAAAATAAATTTAAGCGAATTTATGAAGCGACGTCATCTGGTTAAGATAATGCTGATTGTGGTTGTTGTGTTAATCGGCATAGTCTATTTCCGTATGGAAAATGACCCCCGCGTTACTGTTAAAGATCAACAGAGTATTCTCTACACTGCTGTTCAATACTATGAGATGGATAATCTTCAACTTCCGGATAGTCTTGATGCTCTAACTGAACAAAAAAATGGAAAGGGGCCTTACGTTAAGCCTGGTGAATTGATTGATCCTTGGGGGAAGAAGTTTAAATACTCTAAGAAAAATGGTTTAGGGTTTATTATTTCTACTACTTCTCCCGATGGGGAAGTTTTTAGTGGCGGTGAGGGGTTTGATGCTGATTTGTGGTGAAATATAGTCGACGGGGTCAGTAGTCGACGTCGACGGCACGGCCAGAAACGGCCAGCTAAGGGGTCAGTCCTATAAAATGATGATTTTTCACGGAGAGTGTTATCTTTTAACCTTTTCTGACCCATTTTTTGCTAAATCATTATTTAAGGGGGAGCCAGCAGAACCGCCGCCGGAAGAAGAAGACAAAGGGAAAGATTGAGTTGAGGATATTCTGGAGCCAGATTAAGGATTAGAAAATATAGTTCCTGAGGGGAGGAAAGATTTATGGAATTAATAGTTCTAGAATATTTTAATGTAGGTTTTTGGTTATATGTTATGACAATGGTTTTGTTGTATTATAAGTTCAATAAAGTGAAAAAGGTTCCTGTTAGTGTTAGTGTATTGCCCTTACTGTACAGTTTGTGGGTCGTAGCCGATACGGTATCTGAAGTGTTGGTTGAAAACCCGCAGGCACTGCATATTGGTGTCGGTTTTTATGCTAAAAGTGTTGCACATTTGAGGGTTGGTTTAATTTGCACCTTAGTGCTGATTTGTTGTGATGTATTAATGGCGCTTCGCGAAAACTGGAAAAGAAACGGGTAACAGTTTAGCGGAATCCGGGCGGGGTTACGAGCTGCTTGGAACCGGTAGTTTTTCGGGGCGGTAGAGTTTTACGAGGGGGGTTGCTACTCCCTTGAGAAACCAGTCCTGAAGGGCGCTGCGTTTAAGGCTTTTGAATGTAAAACGGGGGGTGTTTGAATGAAAAGGATGACGTTTGTTTTTTTGATGATTCTGAGTTCGGCGGGTTTTGCCGCAGAGTTGACGGATGCCGGGGCTGCTGTCCCGTATCAGTCCGGAGATGAGCCGATGCTGCGGGGGCTGATTATTTCCGATGCACATATCGGCATGCCGTTAAGCAACGGGAACGTCCCGTTTGAGGCGAAGCAGGCGGCGATGGAGCATATGAGGGCGCGTTTTCCCGATCTGGACATGGTGCTGGATACCGGCGATGCCTATCACGGATCTTTGGGCTGCGAGCTAACGCGGGAGGCGCAGAAAAAATGGTTTGACGTTTTTTCTGATCCAAACGGGAGGGCCTCGTTTTTTTATATTCCGGGCAACCATGAAATTGTTGCCGGAGAGGGTTTTGATCCTGAGGCCGACTGTGCCGACATGGGCAGCATGGCGGCCCGGCCGTATTACAGTTTTGATATTAAAGGGATTCATTTTGTCTGCCTGCCGCAACTGGAACATCCCTGCTATACCAGCAAAGAGACGATGGACTGGTTCCGGGTGGATCTGGATTTGAACCGCGGGAAGACGACTGTGATCCTGTGCCACAACAATCTGGAGGGAACCACCGCTCTGGATGAGTACATGCGCGGATACCGAACGATGACGAATACCAGACAGATTGTCGATCTGCTGAAAAATTATCCCAATGTTGTCGCCTGGATGCACGGGCACAATCACGACTATGCCGTGGTTGAGAAATACGGATTTCTGAATGTGTCCAACGGACGGATCGGCGGATTTAATCCGACACGAGCGAATGTTCACGGTGTCGAAGGCGGCGAGCCGCTCGGCGGGATCTATTTTGAAGTGACGACCAATGAGTTCCGGGTGAAGTGCTACAGCGCGGATGATCAACTGTTTCTGGCGGAGGTTTCCCCGAACCGTGCATATGCCTCCCGCACGGTATATAAGAAAACCAGCCTGAATCCGGATGCGCTGATGGAGTATGCCTTCGGGCATGGCGGATTTACCGAAGGACAGAGGAGCGTTGCGTTTAATCATTATACATCGGCTGAGGGCGGCTATTCGATGATCCTGGCCGGGGCTTCGGACCCATACATAAACGAAAATAATGACTTTTCACTTTATGTCCATCGTGCGGATAATCCCAAATTTAAACAGTGGGCTCTGTTCGGGTATGAAGTCGGTACGGACAGTTGGCCCCGGTACTTTGAAGAAGAAAACAACTGCTGGCGGTGGCTGAACCCCGGCGTAGAGCTTCTGGCCTGTTCCAATCCGGTGACGGAGACAACGTCTCTGTTTATACCGGGCCGGCCGCATGAACAATTCAGCTATTACCGGGCGGTTCCCGGGAAGTCCTATGACGTATCTGTGCGGGTGGCGTCTACGCAAGGCGGCCAGGCGGCGCAGTTTTTTTACCGGGTGTTTGATCAAAATGGAAAAAAGCTGTGGGAGTATCAAGAGCCGGATCTTCGCGAATTGCCGCCCGGCGAAAGTCTGTTGCGCTCGAAGGTTGTGCTGCCGGCGCTGGATCAGTTTGTCTCTGTTTACACGACCGAAGCCGGACCGGAACTGCAGCTCGGGATAGAACTCCGCTTTTCAAACCTCTCTTCTCCGCTGGTTCTTAAGCGGGCTGACGTTTCCTTTTCGGATGCCGAAGAGATCACCCGCAACCCTTCGCTGACGCTGGGCAGCCAGGTGTTTCACAGCGATGCAGCGCTCGCTCCGTTCGAGCGGGTTGAGTTTTCAATGAAGCCTCCGGAAGCCGGCCGGCTGGCCGTGGCGGCACGTTGTGCCGGATCGGGCAGGATGATCTGGTATTGCCGCCAGACCGGAATTGACTGGCAGGTACGCAATGCGCCGGTTACCGATCACGGGACATACTTGCAGACAGAATCCCTGCGCAATGCCTGGAATGAAACGGTCCGGGTTGTGATTTCTCCGTCGGCGGGGGTAAAAGACTCTGCGTACGTCCGCGCACTGAAGAATATTCAGTCTGCACGGATTTATCCGCTTAACCGGGGGAATGAGCGGTTGAAAGTGGATGTGTTGAAATGCAGCGGCTCAGGTGAAATCGAAGTGTATTGTACGGAACGTCCAGACCGGATCGAAGGGACTGAGACGTGGAATTTTTCCAACGGCGTGATTTCCATTCCTGTTGCCGAAGGATCCAGTGTGCAGATCATCGCAGGATCGAAAAACCGGGACGGCGATTAAGCGTTCAGATTCCAACCCTTGGAAGAACCGGGGGTCAACGGAAAATACAGGAGGCAAGATAGAGCGGGGCGTGGCGCAGGCCATTATCTTGCTGGTTGGCGCCTTGCGCGGTCAGCAGGACAGCAAGCTCCGGTGAATATTTCTGGCGGAACACGCTCATGCTTTTCGCTTTGGTGTTAATGCCCGCCTTCACCTCCACGGGAACGGCCGCTCCATGATAAGGCACCAGGAATTCGATCTCTGAAGAGCCTTCCCGCCAGGTATAAACCGGATCAATTCCGCTGCAGCCCAGTTCATTGAGCACTGCGTTTTCGGCAAGGAACCCTTTGAACTGACCGAAGTCATATTGGTAGAGAACGGATGAGTCCAGATCCAGCATGGCACCCAGAATGCCCGTATCGAACAGGTAGAGCATAAACGCATTCTTTTCCGTGTATGCAGCCAGCGGCTGACGGACGGTACGACAGAGCGGAACACGCCGAACCAATCCGGCTCGCGCCAACCATTCAATCGGAGCCTCCAGTTCATCGTAGGTGGACTTGCCGGGCAGTACATCCTTAAACATAAATTTGCGGATACCGGAGGTTTCCTTTGCCAGTTGTTCCGGGATATTTCTGAATACGCCGGCGATGCGAACCGCCTTCAGTTTGCCCGAATGTTTGGCGATATCATCCAGATAAGATTCGACCAGTTCTTTTTGCAAAGACCGTGCAGCCTGGAATGCGGCCACCCGCGTATCGCGCAAACCAATGTATGTTTCAACAACCTCCGGGAGCCCGCCGCAAACCAGATATTCGCGGAACAGTCCGAATGTCTTTTCGTGGATTGGCGAAGAAATCACCGTTTGGTCTTTTGCCGAAGCTTGTAATGCTTTGCCCAGCTTTTCTTCGCCTAAGGCGTCGAGAAACTCAAAAAAAGACATCGGCAGCAACCATTCCCGCTGCACCTTGCCGACGGGAAAATTCTGTTCAGACAGACCGATCCCAAGGAGCGACCCCGAAGCACAGATATACGCTTCCGGATATTTTTCATAAAAATATTTCAGTGCAGTCAACGCTTCCGGGCAGAGCTGGATTTCATCAAAAATCAGCAGCGTATCCTTCAGATCGATATCCATGCCGAGATACAGCCCCAACTCTGTTAAAATTCGATCCGGCTTCAGGTTGGGTTCAAAAAATCCGTTCAGCTCCTTGTTTTCAGCAAAATCAAGAAAAACGCAGTGGTTAAACCGGGTTTCACCAAATCGTTTAAGAATCCATGTTTTGCCGACTTGACGCGCCCCCTGAACCAGCATCGGCTTGCGCCGTGGAGCGTTTTTCCATTGAGTCAATGTATGCCAGAATGATCGTTTCATGGCGTTATATTCCTCCATATAAAATCGGATTTCAACAATTATTCATCAATAAAAAATCGGATTATGCTAAATTTTACTGGCAAATATATCCAGTCGCCGAGGTCTTCCGCCCTCTGTCCTCCGACGTCTGTCCTTTGGGAACAGATTGCGCCGTGCCCGGAAAGTCCATTTGTTTGCACGGTTTTGCTATAGGCATTCTGATCATTTTCTATGTAGTCTGTTTCCACGAGCATCGGAGAATTGGCAGCGTTTCGACAGAACGGCGGGCCGACCTGCTTCTACATTGAAAAAGGGGGCTGTATGAAAAGGAATGTGAAAAAAAGGATTGTGCAAACGACTGTCCTGATCATGATGACGGGCTTTGCGGTTGCGCAGGACGGGATGCCGGGGCAGCGGTTGCGAATGGATGCGGATTGGCGGTTTCACCTTGATGACATTCCGTCCAGCGTTCCCTCAGGGGGCGTGCCTGTTGAGCACTGGTGCTGGCAGATGAGCGATGCTAACGGGTCGGCGATTCCCGGTACGGACCGGCAGGAGATTGCTGTGCCGGCACCGGATATCTTTGAGGGGAAGGCGGGATTTGCTCTGTTCGAGGCTGTTTTGCCGCCTCCGCCCGCCGTGGCGGGTTCCAATGATATGCTGATTCTTCATTTCGGCGGTGTGGACGATAATGCGACGGTTTATCTCAACGGTCAAAAAGTGTTTTATCACGCGGGGTATGCGGAACCGTTCGATGTCCCTCTGGATACCCTGTCATGGGAACCCGGCGAGACCAATCGTGTCACGGTACTGGTCGAAAATACCGGTGGAGGAGGCGGTGTTGGACATGAGGTGATGCTGCTGTCGGTGCCGCGCACAAGCCTGGCACCGGAACCGGCCAGAGAGGGTTTTGATGACGGGGATTGGCGGACGGTGCAGTTACCGCACGATTATATCGTCGAGCAGACATTCAGCCCGAAGGCTTCCCCGGGGCAAGGCTCGTTGCCTGCACCCAAGGCTTGGTACCGGCGCACATTTACCGTCCCGGAGAACTGGCGGGGCAAAAGTGTGTGGATTGATTTCGACGGGGTTTTCCGTGATTCAAAGGTGTGGTTCAACGGCGTGTTGGTCGGCGGGCGCAAAAGCGGTTATATCGGCTTCGGCATTGATCTTTCAGATCTCATCCGTTACGGCGGAACCAACACGATTGCCGTTTTCGTTAACCCCGGTGCCCACGAGGGCTGGTGGTATGAAGGCGGCGGAATTTACCGGCACGTCTGGCTGAATGTCGCCGATCGCATCCACTTCGCTCCGAACGGAATTTTCATAAAGACCCGCGTTGACGGATTGAAAAACGGGGCCGCCGATTTGTCGGTTCTAAACATTCTGGCGAACATCACAAATGCCACGGATGCGGTGACCTCGGCGGACGTAGAGGTTCAAGTTATCGCTCCGAATGGAGATGTGGTTGCCGGCGCGGCGGTGAAAAATCAAACCTTGGAAAAGGGAAAAAGCACAGACATTGAGTTGAAGACATCCGTTGAAAAGCCTGCGCTTTGGTCGATTGAATCACCCGCTATGTACACGCTGGTTGCGACCATACGCGTGGCGGGAGAACGGATCGATTCCCGGCGGGTTCCTTTTGGAATCCGGACGGTGACGTTTGATCCGGATGCGGGGTTTTTCCTCAACGGGAAACCGGTAAAAATCAAAGGAACCTGCAATCATCAGGACTTTGCGGGCGTCGGGGTTGCGCTTTCCGACAGTATGCAGGAATGGCGTGTGCGCAAGCTTCAGGAAGTCGGCTGTAATGCGTGGCGGACGGCGCACAACCCGGTCTCTTCGGAGCTTCTGGATGCCTGCGACCGGCTGGGAATGCTTGTGTTGAACGAAACCCGGCATTTTGGCGACACCGATGGAATGAAAACCGCAGTTGACACTCCAACCGGCGATTTAAGCGAGCTCTCCGACATGGTTTATCGCGACCGCAATCATCCTTCTATTATCGCGTGGTCTATTGCCAACGAAGAAAATGCGGTTGAACGAACCGAAACCGGTGAGCGAATCGGCCGGGCGATGAAGGCCGTGGTGGATTCGATTGACGGGACGCGTCCGGTTACGGCGGCGATGACCGAGCACTTCGCCGGGTATCCCGGACTTTCAAAAACGATGGATATGGAGGGATTGAATTACGGCCCTCCGCAGAATTACGACCGCTTCCATCAGGAGCATCCGCAAACGCCTGTGATTGCAACAGAAACCACCAGTGCGCTTGCCACGCGCGGTGAGTATGACGCAGTGCCGTTTTCCATTGAAAAGTCCGACCTGATCCATCTTCCACGGCTATACTGGGGAAATAAAGAAAAGGGCTATATGAACGGTCTTGGATTAAGTCCTGACCGAGGGCACGCCACCAGCGCCTGCTGGAAGCCGATTGCTGAGCGCCCGTTCGTCTCCGGCGGGTTTGTCTGGACAGGCTTCGACTACCGGGGCGAACCGCACCCCTTTGTCTGGCCGGTGATCAACTCGCACTTCGGCTTTATGGATACCTGCGGTTTTCCGAAGGACGACTATTACTATTATCTGGCCTGGTGGGGCAATAAGCCGGTTGTCCATCTCGCGCCGCATTGGAACTGGCCGGAGGACAAAGGTGTTGTAAAGGTGCTTTGCCACAGCAACGCCGAGCGGGTCGAGCTGTTCCTGAATGGGCGCAGCCTGGGTTCCAAGCCGATGCCGCGCTATGAATATTTGTCGTGGGATGTGCTCTATGAGCCCGGCCGGCTCGAGGCGCGCGGATTTAATGGCGATCAGCACGTTGCTGTTGATGTAGTTGAAACCACCGGTCCGGCGGCAAGCATCCGGCTGGTCGCCGACCGTATGAATCTGATCGCCGACTGCGAAGACCAATTGCCGGTGGAGGTCAGTATTCTGGATGCAGAAGGACGCGTGGTTCCAACAGCCGGTCATGAGATCGAGTTTGCCGTCTTTGGCAACGGGTCTGTGGCGGGTGTCGGGAATGGAGATCCCGCCTGTCACGAGCCTGACAAGGCCGGTAAGCGAAGCGCCTTTAACGGACATTGTATGGTGATTGTTCAGGCCGGCGGAAAGGCCGGGAACATCACCTTGACAGCCACGGCGAAGGGTTTGTCTCCCGCAACGCTGGTGCTGGAAACGGCCTCTCCACCGACGGGGCATGATCTGTGATTTTTCAGCAGTTCTCATTTTGGGTGAATGGGCCGTGGAGGATATGCGT
>JALOTS010000337.1 GCA_025457785.1 Pontiellaceae bacterium
GCTACGGCACATCCGGCCAAATTCAACGAGGCGATTCAGCAGGCGATTGGTGTCAGCGCGCGCCATTCGGTGCTTGCCGCGCTGGAGGGTGCGAAAACCCGTTGCGATACTCTTGCCAATCAGGAGGCCGCCGTGCGCGGCTATCTGCTCAAAAAAACGGAAACAAACTAATCTGGAGTGATTTTTTTGCTTGATATAATTCATCAAAAAACTAAATCTCAAACGATTGCGATAGAACTTTTCGCCCCGGGTTAAAATAACGCTTATATAAATTAGGGAGTTTAAAAATGACAAAAAACAAATCAAAAAAATATTCGCTGATTATTCCAACCAGCATGGGAATCCGTCTGACACCGGTCGGCTCGCAGCCGTTTCACTGCAGCGACACCTTCAAAATGCAGGCGACCAGCGCCGAAAGCAATGTCGCCAGCGTGGCTTCCTATCTGGGAATGCCGGTCAAGATTCTGACTGCGTTTGTTAAAGGAAGTCCCGTGTCACATTTTATCAAGGATAATCTCCGCAGCCGGCGGATGGATTTTGAAGGTCCCGAATTCGATCAGGGCGGACCGTGGGGATATCGCCATCAGATCAATATGGCCGATAGCGGCTGGGGAACGCGCGGACCGCGGGTTCAAAACGACCGCGCCGGCGAAGTCGGACGGGAACTCTGCGTGGATGATTTTGATCTGGATCGGATTTTCGGCGAAGAGGGCGCTGAAATTGTGCATCTGTCGGGACTGATCGCGGCGTTGTCGCCCAAGACCAGCAAGTTCTGTCTGGATATCGCCCGCATCGCCAAGAAAAACGGGTCGCGGATTTCATTCGATCTGAATCACCGCGCCAGTTTCTGGAAGGGCCGGGAAAAAGAACTGTCCGAAGCGTTTGCTGAAATTGCTTCACGCAGCGATATTCTGATCGGTAATGAAGAAGATTTTCAGCTCTGTCTGGGCATTAAAGGTCCGGAAGAAGGCGGACATGGCCTGGATGAAAAAATTGACGGCTTTAAAGAAATGATCGGACGGGTTCAGGTTGCCTATCCGAATGCCACCTACTTCGGAACGACGCTGCGCGAAGTGATTTCGGCCAATAGCCATATGTGGGGCGCACTGGTGACTGACGGCAAAGAGTGGGAAATCATCAAGCCGCGTGAAATCGGCGTGCTGGATCGTATCGGCGGCGGCGACGGATTTGTCGGCGGGCTGCTCTACGGGATTCTCAAAGGCTGGGATGTTAAAAAGTGTACTCAGTTCGGCTGGGCCAGCGGAGCCCTTGCGGCCACGATGCTGACCGATTACGCTCAGCCTGCTGACGAAGAGCAGCTCTGGAGTATTTGGAAAGGTAACGCACGGGTTAAACGGTAAGGGCAACATGAATGTTGCCCGTTAAAACGGGAGAAAAAAATGAAAGCAGATATCGGATTGATTGGTTTGGCGGTTATGGGCGAAAACCTGGTTCTCAACATGGAGAGCAAAGGGTTCACGGTTGCGGTGTTCAACCGCACGGTGGAAAAAGTGGATGCGTTTATGGCCGGACGCGGCGCGGGCAAAAAGTTTATCGGCTGTAAAAGCATTCAGGAGTTTTGCGCGTCACTCGAACGTCCGCGCAAAGTGATGATGCTGGTGAAAGCCGGCAAAGCGGTGGACGATTTTATTGAACAGGTTATTCCGTTCCTTGAACCGGGCGACATTATCATTGACGGCGGAAACTCGCATTTTCCGGACACCATCCGCCGCACGAAATATGTTGAAAGCAAGGGCATGCTCTACATCGGAACCGGCGTTTCCGGCGGCGAAGAAGGCGCGCTGCGCGGTCCGTCCATTATGCCCGGCGGTTCACCTGGCGCATGGCCTGCTGTAAAACCGATCTTCCAGAAAATCTGCGCGAAGACTTCTGCGGGCGAGCCCTGCTGCGAATGGGTCGGTGAAAACGGCGCAGGCCATTTCGTCAAGATGGTTCACAACGGCATCGAGTACGGCGATATGCAGATGATCTGCGAAACCTATCAAATGATGAAAGAGGGGCTGGGTCTCACGAATGAAGAGATGACGGACGTGTTCACGGAGTGGAACAGCAGTGAACTGGATTCCTACCTGATTGAAATCACACGCGATATCCTCGGTTACAAGACCGCCGACGGCGAAGCGGTGATCGATCAGATTCTCGATACAGCCGGTCAAAAAGGAACCGGCAAGTGGACGGCGGTTTCCGCGCTCGATCTCGGTCAGCCGCTGACGCTGATCGGTGAAGCGGTGTTTGCCCGCTGTTTGTCCGCGCTGAAAGGTGAACGCGTTGCGGCATCCAAAAAGCTGAAGGGCCCCGGCGCAAAATTCAGCGGTGACAAAGCGGCGATGATTGCCGATCTCAAGCAGGCTCTGTATGCCTCTAAGATCGTTTCCTACGCTCAGGGTTATCAGCTCATGCGCGAAGCGGCCAAGGAATATGGCTGGAAGCTGAACAACGGCGGGATTGCGCTGATGTGGCGCGGCGGCTGTATCATTCGTTCCGTGTTCCTCGGCAAGATCAAAGAAGCGTTCGATGCGGATCCGAATCT
>JALOTS010000069.1 GCA_025457785.1 Pontiellaceae bacterium
GGAAGGTCGAGCTGGATAGAGAACCCTTTGCCGTGCCATGGAAGGTGGTGCGCGTCGTAAACGCTTTCTTCCTGCGGGCCGGCATTGCTTCCGCCGTAGGCGCCGGCATCCGTATTCAGGATGGTTTTCCACCGGCCGGACTGCGGCAGGCCGATGCGGTAGCCGGGACGCGGCGTCGGCGTGAGGTTGAGTACGCAAACCATCATTTCCTGCGGATCGCGGCCTTTACGCAAAAATGAAATCACGGAACTTTCCGCATCCTGGAAGTCAATCCAGTCAAAGCCCTCCCAGGAGGATTCAATGTCATAGAGCGCCGCTTCACTGCTGTAGAGGTGGTTCAGTTTGGCCACCAGGGCTTTTAGTTTTTGATGCGGTTCGTAGTCCAGCAGCTTCCAGTCGAGGCTGGTCGCGGCATCCCATTCGCGCCACTGTCCGATTTCGCAGCCCATGAAGAGCAGTTTCTTGCCGGGATGGGTGAACATGTAGGCGAACAGCAGCCGCTGGTTGGCGAATTTCTATCGGATCCTTGCTGAAATATTTCAGCGTATCGTTCATCCAGCCCATGTTCCATTTAAAGTCGAAACCGAGCCCGCCGAAGTCAACCGGGTGTGAAACCTGCGGGAAGGCGGTGGATTCCTCCGCGAAGGTCAGGAAGCCGGGAAATTCTCTGTGAATCATGCTGTTGAAATGTTTCAGAAAATCGATGGCCTCCAGATTTTCACGCCCGCCGTACTGATTGGGAATCCATTCGCCTTCTTTGCGGGAATAATCCAGATAAAGCATACTGGCGACGGCATCCACGCGCAGTCCGTCGAGGTGATATTCGCGGGCCCAGAAGGCGGCGTTGGATAGCAGGAAGCCGCTGACTTCGTTGCGTCCGTAATTAAAGATCAGCGTGCCCCAGTCTTTGTGCTCGCCCTTGCGCGAGTCGGCGTGTTCGTACAAATGCGTACCGTCGAAATATCCAAGACCGTGAGCGTCCTTTGGAAAGTGAGCGGGAACCCAGTCGAGAATCACGCCGATATTTTCCTGATGGCAGCGGTCAACGAAATGACGGAAGTCGTCCGGCGTGCCGAAGCGCGAGGTCGGCGCATAATAGCCGCCGGTCTGATAGCCCCACGACCCGTCGAACGGATGTTCTGCAATCGGCATCAGTTCGATGTGTGTATAGCCCATTTCTTTGACATACGGAATCAGTTGGCCGGCCAGTTCGTGATAAGTCAGCCAGCGCCAGCCGTCCTGCCGTCTCCACGAACCCAAATGGACCTCATAGACACTGATCGGCCGTTCGTGCCACTTGGTCTGTGCGCGTTGTTCGATCCACGCGGCATCGTTCCACTGATAGCGGGAGAGGTCGTAAACCACCGACGCGGTGCGCGGGCGCATCTCGGCATAAAAGGCGTACGGATCGGCCTTTTGCGCCCAGAATCCGGACGGCCCCTGAATTTCAAATTTGTACTGGTCGCCCTCTTTGACACCGGGAATAAAACGTTCCCAAACGCCGGAATTGCCGATCGGCTTCATCGGATGGATCCAGGCTTCCCAGTTATTGAACGAGCCGATCACGCTGACGTTTTTGGCATTGGGCGCCCAGACCGAGAAATAGACTCCCGCTGTACCGTTTTCCTCCATGGGATGCGCCCCGAGTTTTTCATAGGCGCGGTACAGCTCGCCTTTGCCCAGCAGGAATAAATCAAAATCAGTTAATTTACGTTTCGTTTCCATTTAACACTCTCCTTAAAAAGTTCTATCTCAAATGGTAATCAAAGCCGATATGTTTTTTCGGCGGATCATCCGGCGGGGACAGCAACGGTTGCAGATGCCCCCAGATTACCGCCAGCGCTTCATTATGCTCCAACAGTGTTTTATCAATTTCAGCCAGTCGCAGCAGAATTTCCGTATTGGCAATCAGCCGCTCACGCATTTGAACAAATGCGCGTACCACAAAGACGCTCATTGCCACCGCTTCCGGACTGTTCAGCACCGATGCCGCCATGATGGCTCCGTGCTCGGTGAAAGCATATGGCGTAAAACGCGGATTCCGATACTTCCGTGAACTGGTCGCAATTTGCGACCGGTTATTCTCATTATCTTCATTATCAGCAGGTTCCAATAAATTCAGCGTCGCCTTTGATCTCAAACAACGCCATTTTTTCGTTGTCAGCCGAAACATGAAGTCGTCGGGAAAACGGTCGCTGTTCCGCTTGACTTGCTCATTCAACCGCTTAACCGGAACACGATAAATTTCAGCCAAATCGGCATCCAGAATGACACGCTGCCCGCGCAGAGTGAAAATCAGCGGTTCAATTGACTTTAATTCATTCATGGTTCGTCTCAAACATTCCAAACATGGGAAACGGCTCAGTAGGCTCTTGCGTCATTGTTTTCCATAAAGTTGATGAAGGAGCGGTTAGCCACACGGTTTCCGCCGAATGTAGGATAATTGCCGGTGAAATACCAGTCGCCTGTATGATTCGGGCAGGCGGCGTGCAATCCTTCAATGCTCTGATAGATCACTTGAAATTCCGCATGGAGATCGGCGGGTCTTAAAATCTGCGCAATTTTGTTTTCGATTTCGTGCAATTTAAACGGGTCATAGAGTGCCTTGACTTCGTTTTTTACCTGATCGCGCGGCAGGTTGAGACTCGCCTTGCACGCATCGTAAATCTGCTTAAGCAAAGCCTCGAGCCCGCGCTCTTTGGTCAGCGCGATGACGGCCTGAAACGCGACAAAGTCCTTCAGCTTGGACATGTCGATGCCGTAGCAGTCGGGATAACGGATTTGGGGTGCTGATGAAACAATAATGATCTTTTTCGGATGCAGCCGGTCGAGAATCCTCAGAATGCTTTCGCGGAGTGTCGTTCCGCGCACGATGGAGTCGTCTAAAATCACCAAGGTGTCCGTTTTTTTAACGATACCGTAGGTCGTATCGTACACCAGCGAAACCAGATCGCGGCGGTCGGCGTCCGCAGTGATGAAGGTGCGCAGCTTGGCATCTTTCGTCATGATTTTTTCCATGCGCGGCTGATAGTTGACCAGCTCGGTAATCCGTTCCGCCGTCAGATTGCGCTCATGCAGAATATGGTATTTCGCCCGTTCGGCCACATAGGCTTTTGCACCCTCCATCAGCCCGTAAAATGCGGCATCCGCCGTGTTGGGGATATAGGAAAAAACGGTATTGCTCAAATCGTAGTCTATTGCCTTCAGAATGGGCTCGGTGAGCTGACGGCCCAACTGCTTGCGTTCGCCGTAAATGTCGCGGTCGGTTCCTCGCGAAAAATAAATCCGTTCGAAGGAACATTGACGAATTTCCTGCGGCTCCGAAATCCGTTCATGTAAAATCTGGCCGTTTTTACGGACAATCAGCGCATGGCCCGGCTTAATCTCCTGTACCGTATCAAACGGAACATTAAACGCCGTCTGAATGGCTGGCCGTTCCGAAGCCACCACTACAAACTCCTCATCGTGATAAAAAAATCCGGGGCGGATGCCGCACCCGTCGCGAATCACAAACAGATCTCCGTTGCCGATAATGCCTGCCATGGTGTAGCCGCCGTCAAAGTTTTTCACCGCACGCTTCAGCACATTGATCAAATCCAACTGTTCTCCGATTTTTTCGGAAATCAAAGCCCGATCCAGCCCCTCTTTGCGAAGCTCGCGAAACAGGCTGTCGTTTTCTTCGTCGAGAAAATGGCCGATTTTTTCCAGCACCATCACGGTGTCGGTTTCATCGATTGGATGCTGCCCCAGCTCCACCAGCGCCTGAAACAGCTCGTCATTATTCGTCAGGTTAAAATTACCCGCCAGCACCAGATTGCGGCTGCGCCAGTTGCTTGGACGGAAAAACGGATGGCAGAAATCGATGCCGCCGCGTCCGCGTGTGCCGTAACGCAGGTGGCCCAGCAGCAGTTCGCCGGCAAATTTGGCGTTCTGTTTCGTCCAAACGGCAGGGTTCACGTTTGGGGGCATTTCGGCCAGCGACTCCGCCAGCGACGACAGCATATTGTTGTGAACCTGCGAAATTGGATCTTTATCTGCCGAGCGCGAACGAAAGATGAACGGCTGACCGGGTTCGACATCAATCTTTACTACCGCCGCACCCGCGCCGTCCTGCCCGCGATTATGCTGTTTCTCCATCAGCAGATAGAGACGGTTGATTGCAAACGCGGGCGAACCGTATTTTTCGACATAGTATTCGAACGGCTTTAACAGCCGGACTGCGGCGATGCCGCACTCATGACCAACGAAATCACTCATATCCCATACACTCCCTGGTTCCGGATAAAGTTAAGTTCACATCCTTGCATCCGTCCCCGTCCCGGTCAAACGCAAACTGCCCGCTTTTCCAATGATCGGAAAAATGTAAAAAATCCGTGAAATCCGGGCCGTTCATGGTAGATTCCGAAGCTTCCTGCAAAGGCAGGAAGAGTTATTCGGTGTTGGAGGCGTTGTTCGCTGCCCCCAATAACCAATAACCAACAACCAATAACAGGGGTATTTCATCATGACATCAAACCAGATCCGCCAGTCGTTCCTCGACTTTTTCCAGTCGAAGCAGCACACCATCGTCAAATCCGGCAGCCTGCTGCCTGATTCCCCGAACCTGCTCTTTACCAACGCAGGAATGAACCAGTTCGTCCCGATCTTCCTCGGACAGGCCAACTGCCCCTACAAACCGGGCCGCGCCGCCGACACCCAGAAATGCATCCGCGCCGGCGGCAAGCACAACGATCTCGAAGATGTCGGCCTCGATACTTACCACCATACCTTTTTTGAAATGCTCGGCAACTGGTCTTTCGGCGACTACTTCAAAAAAGAATCCATCGACTGGGCATGGGAGCTGATCACTCAGGTCTGGGGCTTCCCGAAAGACCGTCTCTATGCCACCTACTTCGGCGGCGACGACAAAATGCCGGCCGATACCGAAGCTAAAGAACTCTGGCTGAAATATTTACCAGCCAGCCAGATTGTTCCCGGCAACCGCAAAGATAACTTCTGGATGATGGGCGACACCGGCCCCTGCGGCCCGTGCAGCGAACTGCACGTCGATCTTACGCCCGCCGGAAATTGCGGTGCCAAAATGGTCAACTCCGGTTCGCCGCTCTGCATGGAAATCTGGAACCTTGTCTTCATTCAGTTCAACGCCAACCCCGACGGCACCTTCTCGCCGCTGCCTGCCAAGCACGTCGATACCGGCATGGGCTTTGAGCGTGCCTGCTCCATCATTCAGTGCACCAAAGGCTTCACCGACTTCTCCGGCATCATTTCCAACTACGAAACCGATGTCTTTTCCCCCATCTTCCGAGCATTGGAAGAGCTCAGCGGATGTAAATACACATCCAGTCTCCCTGCTCCCCAATCGGCAATCGGTAACCGAGACGAAGTCGAGCTGGGCACCGCGAAGGCGGGGCAACGAAGTGGCAATCGGCAATCGGCAATTGATATTGCCTTTCGCGTCATCGCCGACC
Organism: Pontiellaceae bacterium; assembly: GCA_025457785.1. GTDB lineage: Bacteria > Verrucomicrobiota > Kiritimatiellia > Kiritimatiellales > Tichowtungiaceae > Tichowtungia. Next base: position 5,469 of record JALOTS010000069.1, read on the forward strand.
ACATCCGCTGCCTGTCCTTCGCCGTTGCCGACGGCATCGCCCCGTCCAACGAAGGCCGCGGCTACGTCCTGCGCCGCATCCTGCGCCGCGCCGTCCGCGTCGGCAGAAACCTCGGCTTCAAAGAACCCTTCTTCTATAAACTTACCGATGTTGTGGCCGACACCTACGGCGACGCTTTCCCCGAACTGCGTAAAAACCGCGACCGCGTCGAAAAAACCCTCAAAGCCGAAGAAGAATCCTTCAACCGCACCCTCGACCGCGGGATTGAGCTGTTTGAAGACGTTGTTTCCTCTCTTTGTGGCGCAGACACTCCTGTCTGCGCATCTAAAGAAAAGGCAGACAAGAGTGTCTGCCGCACCACAAATTTCCCTGCCGAAGAAGCCTTCAAACTCTACGATACCTACGGTTTCCCGCTCGACCTGACCGAAGTGATGGCTCGTGAGCGCGGCCTGACGGTCGACGTTGCCGGCTTTGAAAAGCTGATGGAAGAGCAGCGTGAGCGTGCCCGCGCTGACCATGCATCCAAAAAATCAGTCATCCTTGTTGAAAGCGAAGGGCTGGAGGTCAAACCCACCGAATTCGTCGGTTTCCAGACACTGGAAACCGAAGCCGTCGTTGAAGCAATAAGTGGAGCAGACACTCCTGTCTGCTCATCCGCAGAAAAGGCAGACAAGAGTGTCTGCCCCACATTCAGCATCGTCCTCGACAAAACCCCGTGCTATGCCGAAATGGGCGGACAGTCCGGCGACCAAGCCAGCTTGGTTTTTAGTGAAGGAAAATTAAGAATCATAGATACTCAAAAACAGGGCGAAATCATTGTGCATTGCGCGAAACTCGTCGAAGGACGTGCCCCCGAAGTCGGTGAAACCGTCCGGGTTTCTGTCGATGCCGTCCGCCGCGCCGACATTCAGCGCCACCATACCGCCACCCATCTGTTCCACTGGGCGCTGCATCAGGTCGTCAGCAAAGAATCGCGCCAGCGCGGCTCGCTCGTTGCGCCCGACCGGCTGCGCTTCGATTTCAACAATCCGGAAAAACTGTCGGCTGAACAGATCGCTGAAATTGAAAAACGGGTAAACGAAAAAATCAAAGCTGCGCTACCGGTCTATGCACAGGAAGTACCGTTTGCCGAGGTGCAAAAGCATCCGGAAATTCAGCAGTTCTTCGGCGAAAAATACGGCGACACTGTTCGTGTTCTGCAATGCGGCGGAGAAGCCGGAGCCTTTAATGGTTTCTCCATGGAGCTGTGCGGTGGATGCCACGTCAAAAACACCGGCGACATTCAGCTCTTCAAAATCATGAGCGAATCCTCCATCGCCGCGGGCATCCGCCGCATCGAAGCCGCCTGCGAAAAATATGCCGAGGCATTTATCGCCGAGCAGAAAAAAGCCGCCGCTGAAGCCGAAGCCAAAGCCAGAGAGCTCGAAGAAAAGAAAGCTGCTGCCAAAGCTCGTGCGGCGGAAATGCAGGCCAGAGCCCCGGCTGTCGCCGAAGAACTGCTTGGAAAAATCAAAGACGGGCTGCTTGTGGAAAACATGGGCGAAGCGGATGCCGAGTTCCTCGGCGCGATCATGGACGCCCTTCAGCCCAAACTGCAAAGCACCGTTGCTATCCTCGGCGGAGTTTCCGACGGTAAAGTCGCCCTTGTCTGCGCCGTCACCCCGGATTTGGTAAAAGCCGGCAAGAATGCCGGGAAAATAGTCGGCGCGATTGCCAAACAGTGCGGCGGCGGCGGCGGCGGAAAACCCGACCGCGCTCAGGCCGGCGGTAAGAATCCCGATGCACTTGTGGCGGCACTGGAGGGGGCAAAAAAATTGGTTTAGCCGCTGACTTTGCTTGCGCGCGTTGAAGCGGAAAGGTGCTTATGAAAAATCCGATGGATAGACAGCTTGAAAAGAAGCTTTCGGATCGGGCGGTGGCCATCGGGCGCGAAGGCAACGTTGCGGCATTCGACGAGCTTTTTGAATTATTGAAATCTTCTTCTGCAAATGCGCGGAGGCTGGCGGCATCCGCCATGGGCAAACTGGCATGGATGGGGGTTGATCAGGCCAAAGCCGTTGCCGCGCTCGGGCCGGTCGCCCGGAATGATTCGCACGCGCAAACCCGGCAGTATGCCATCAAAGCGCTCAAAGCCTATGGCTGTGCCTCAAAACCTTGGCTTGGCGATTTGCGCGACATGGCCGCCAATCCGGCGGAAAAAGAATATATTCGCCGCGATGCCGCTTCGGCGGTGGAGTTCATTGAAGAAGCCCTGCGCGTTGCAGATGCATCCGCTGTGCACCGATGTCAACGATGCCACACCGAAACAACCGCAGAAGAATTCGCCCGTTCGAATCAGGCCTTTCAGCGTGTTTTTTGCGACCGGTGCTTTGATGAGGTTTTTCTGGAGCGAAGAAACTTCGAAACGCAGGTTGAGCTGAACAAGACCATCACCGCCGAAGACGGAACGGTGGTTCAGTCCGAGGGCGAACGACGCATCGCTGAATGGCTGACCGCGCACGGACTGGTCTATCGCTACGATGCAAAATTCCGCATCATCGGTGAGTGTCAAATCCGTCCGGATTTTTATCTGCCCGAACTGGATCTTTACATCGAATACTGGGGCATGGACACACCGCAGTACAAAATGAGCATGTACAAGAAACAGACGCTCTATCAGCAGGAGAGCAAACGGCTGATCTCGGTTTATCCGCACGACCTGCCGAACCTGAACACCCTGCTGATCTCCAAACTCCGCCTGTTCGGTTATTCCATCGCCTGAACCGGCATGCACGCGCGAAGCGAAGTCAGCCGGAATATTTCGGGTCGTCGTGTTGATTTTACCGCAATTCTCCGATCCGTGTTCGGTCAGTTGAAGAATTTTCAGAGTTTGGTTGCGGCTACGCTGCCTTGGAGTAAACTTGCCGCCATGAAGACGAAAATTCGAGGGCCCGCTGTATCGGGCCTGTTTTATCCGGCTGACCCTGAAATGTTGAGGCGGATGATTGAAGATTTTCTGGCGCAGGCGAAGCCGGGGCCGCATCCCAAGGCGGTAATTGTTCCGCACGCCGGGTATATTTATTCCGGTCCCGTTGCGGCTTGCGCGTATGCGCGGATTAATCCGGCGGGTATTTCGCGCGTGGTGCTGGCGGGTCCGTCGCATCGCGTACCTCTGCGCGGTTTGGCGGCTTCGGGCGCTTCGGTCTGGCGCACGCCGCTCGGCGGAGTTCCGGCAGAAGCGCCGGAGGGCGTGCCGGTTAATGATGCCGCGCATGAGCTGGAGCACAGTTTGGAGGTGCAGGTTCCGTTTTTGCAAACCGTTCTCGGCGAATTTACTCTGATCCCGCTGATTGCGGGCGCTGCCGAGGCCGTAGAGGTTGCGGAGGTTCTCGATAAACTGTGGGGCGGGCCGGAGACATTGGTTGTGATCAGTTCCGATCTCAGTCATTACGAAAATTATGAAACCGCCTGTGCAATGGACAGGGCCGCTGCGGAGGCGATTCTGACTCTCGATGTGCGCAGGCTGGATGATGACAATGCCTGCGGGCGGGTTCCGGTTTGCGGGCTGCTTTATCTTGCAAAGCAAAAGGGACTGCGTACGGAACTGGTTGACTTGCGCAACTCCGGCGATACCGCCGGACC
>JALOTS010000070.1 GCA_025457785.1 Pontiellaceae bacterium
ACCCGGCACTCGATCTGCAGATCTTTGAACGAATAATCGGATTGACTGGTCAGTTTGATTTTATGCGAGCAGAAGGAGCGATTCGCATAACCAATCACGGTTTTCCTCTCGCTTCGTTCGAGCGTTCCGTAAACGTTGGTTCTGGAAGAGGTGAACTTCTCGGTAAACTCAACGGTCAGTTTGGAGTCTTTCAGAAAATCCTGATCTTCCTGCCAGAGATCAAGCGTTTTCCGGCTTTCCTCGGTCAGTGCCGACAACGGGCGCTGAACCGGCCCCTCTTTTGTTTTCACTTTTACGCAATCGGTCTTGGGTGAATACGAGAGAATCGGTCCTTCAATCAATGCGCCGTTGGTCTCCGTCAGCGTCAGCACCGGAGAATAGGCCGCGAAACCGGATCGCAGCGGAGAAAAAACCAAAAACAGAAACACGGTACAGATCAATTGTTTTCGAAGTTTCATAATCGGTTTCAAAGAGAATATTCCAGACCGCAGTATGCTGCCTAAAAAAACCGCCGAACAAAAGCGAAAATTCTTGCTGAATTCAACCGGATGCGATTTGATTCCGGAAAGTCGGAAGGAGACCGCCGTCCGGCGGAAAACAATAGAAATGAAAACTGAACTGTTCCGGAAAATGCTGCTGATGAAATCTGTTCTCGCCGCAGCACTGGTCTGGGGCGCTGCCTGTGCCGCTCAGGAGGCACCCCCTTTGGACGAAGACGAAAACGAGGACTCCGAACTCTTCGTGCCCCGTCTTCCGGTTACCCTTTCAAAAAAACTTTTCAAGGAACCCTCGCCGGAGACTCCCCTTTCGGACGCGCTGAATGCGCGGCTGACCGGTTTGTCCGAAAACGGGATCGGAGATGCCGAGTCCGTTCGAACGGTGCTGATTGAAAGCCTGATCGAAGGCAAGGCCTGGCACGGGGAACAGGCTCTTCGAAAAGCCTTGCTGAAAAGAACAGCCCGGACGGACTGGACCGAACCGGCGGCTTTAAATGCACTCCTTTTTGCCGCCGGATGCACCGAACTCCTTGAACTGTTCCGTCACGCCCGCATCTCGTCCGATGGCTGGAAATGGCTCTTTTCCGCCAAAGAGCGCATTGATCTGATCGCGACAACCGTGACCGATCAAGACGAGGGTGCCGGAATCGCCCGGGTTATCGAAAGCCTGTATAACCACGACCCGGAAGATCGGGACCGCTTTTTCAATCTGATTCTGGCCATGGCCGTCGTATGGGACACGCCCCGGGTTGCTATGCACCATCAAATCGGGAAAGGCTGGGTTCCGCCGGACAAAGATATCTGTCTGTATTATGACTATTTCAAAAAGCTGTTCTGCTCCGACAAAACGCTCGTTCCTTACGGCGAACTGTCAGTGGATTCGCTCGTGTTTGTTATCGACATCCCGGCGCCGGTCAGTGAACTCGAATGGGCACTGGAAAATGTGACCGGAACGCGCCTTGCCTGGGGCGACCATTATGAGGACATTATCTATGACCATGTACGCATTATGCTTGATCAGATGACCTGGCCGCACAAAGAGTACACCTTGCAGGAAATTCAGGAATGCCACGGCATTTGCGTAGATCAGGCCTATTACACGGTTCTTACAGCCCGTGCGCACGGAATTCCCTCTCTTTATTTCCGGGGAACCGGGAAAGATGCCGGACATGCCTGGTTCGGCTTCATGCAGAAAAAAGACAAATGGAATCTGGATGTCGCACGCTATTCTGATCAGAGATACGCCACCGGATTTGCCATTCATCCGCAAACCGACAAAAAACTGACGGATCACGAGCTGGAATATGTCTGTTCACAAGCCCTTAATCCGGAACAGGCGCATCACATCCGGGCATTGGCCAATCTGGCCAGGCTTCTCTATGAAGAAGACTGCGGACAGGGCGCTCAGCTTGCCGCGCAGAATACAAGACAGCTCAACCCTCTTTATGAAGCCGCCTGGAAAACCGAATGCGATGTGCTGGTGGATACAGAACAACTCGAAAAAGCGATTGCTCTGCTGAAGGAGCAGGCAGCGGTTTTTAAAAAATATCCCGATCTTTCGGCGGAGGCCCGGAAACGTCAGGCGGATCTTCTGGTTCGGACAGGAAACGCGGCGGAAGCCAATAAAATACTCGGAATGGAAGCCTCCTCCGTCTTTACCAAACGGGATGATCTTCAGCAGGATCTGATTCTGTCTCAGGCCAATCATCTGCTGGAACAGGGCAAAGCCCGCAAAGGAATGGAACTGATCGAACGCGCTCTGCTGGAACAGCGGAAAAACGGACTGAAAATTTACTCGTTGATTGTCGAATACAAACGCTTCGCAAAAAAAGCCGGACTTAAAGAGGATGCCGAAGAATTTCTGAATACCCACTGATTCCACCCCCCGCCGCGCACGGAAACCCGCCCGATGTTCCACCTCAAATCATTCCCCGATACTGCAACGCTGATCTCCCGCCTGCTGGCTCTTTTTACTCAACTGTTTCCAACGCTTGGAAAAAATGACGGCATCATGCTCTCCGGCGGAAAAAGCCCGCTGGAAATCTATCGCCGCGCCGCCGAAACAGGCCTTTCAACAACGGGAACGCTGTTTCTCAGCGACGAACGCTGCGTTCCCGTCACCGACCCGCAAAGCAACTACGGAACAATCTCTCCGTTTTTTTGTAACACAGGACAGGCAGGATACCTGTCCCGCTTTATGAAAGTAAACACCGGCCTGCCGATTGAAGCCGCCGCGCAGGCGTTTCACAACGACCTGAGCAAACTGGAGCGAATCCCCCTTGGACTGCTCGGTCTCGGCACGGACGGCCATACCGCCTCCCTGTTTAATCTGCAAGACGCCGCGCTGCGCGACGAACGCCTCGCCATTCCGGTGATGGTTAACCAACGTGGATCAAGTGTCCCGCCTGCTCATCCAAACGAGCGCGACGCCCGTTCCACTTTCATAAACCAGCGCATCAGCGTAACACCCGCCCTGCTCCTCCGGATCGAAAAAATCCTGATTCTCGCCGCCGGCGCGGACAAAAAAGAAATCATCCGGACCCTGCTCGGAAAACCCGGAACCATCCCGGCGGGCCTTGCACTGGCCGACCATCCAGACGTTGAAATCTGGACAGATCAAACCCTCCAGAACAGCGGAACCGCAACCGGCATCTGATTCTTTCAATTTGGCTGCGGCTGTGAAGCGCCGGATCCTTCGCCTCCGCAAGGAAAAGATTCTTTTCCATTCACGCCGGTTCGCGTACATTTGCAGACAGGAGATTAAAAATGAAAAACCCGCCAAAAGCTTACGAAAACATCCCGTTTTTAAACAGTGCAGCCGCCCGTCCGGTCCGGCTTCAGCTCGAATATCTTCATCCGCAAGAGATGATGGAACAGGAAAATATCAAATCAACCATTGTCCTGTTTGGCAGTGCGCGGATTCCGTCGCCGGAAAATGCGGGCGAATGCAGAAACCCGAAACTGGCCGGGATGTCTCCGTTTTATGAAGAAGCCCGGAAACTGGCACGGCTGATCAGCACCGCATCTCAAACCCGTCACGGATGTGAATATGTCGTCATCACCGGCGGCGGCGGCGGAATCATGGAAGCAGGCAACCGCGGCGCACATGATGCCGGATGCAAATCCATCTCACTGAACATCACCCTGCCGCACGAGCAGCTTCCCAATCCCTATGTCACCGAATCGCTCTGCTTCCAGTTCCACTATTTCAGCATGCGAAAAATGCACTTTATGCTGCGCGCCAAAGCGTTTTGTATTTTCCCCGGCGGATTCGGAACCTTCGACGAACTTTTCGAAGCCCTCACACTCATCCAAACCGGAAAAATCAAACCGATGCCGGTAATCCTCTTCGGTTCCGAACATTGGAAACGGCTGATCGACTGGAACTATCTGGCGGAATGCGGGCTGGTCTGTCCGTCCGATCTCAACCTGATCACCTTCTGCGACACCGCCGAAACCGCCTGGCGGGCCATCACCGCTTTTTATGCCGGATAGGCAGGACTCTGCTTCGCAACCTCTTCGCCTGTTTTTTTTACCGGATCAAGCACCCAGCGTTTGTTGAACCAAAAATATTGCTCCGGATGCGCGCGGATTTCGGCATCAAAGACCGAAAGAAGCTTTTGCATCATGCGCTGCCAGTCCTCTTTTTTGTCGAGCGCCGGATCGGGAAAAATCGGATCAAACACTTTATATTCATGATGCGTCCATCCGCGCCGGAGGAGTGTTACAGGATAAATCGGACAGTTTGCCATCTGCGCAAAAAGCGCCGCGCCCGCGCCGAGGTTGGCTTTTCCTCCGAGGAAATCGACGGAAAGCGCTTCGGCACCGGATCGTACATCCGGCAGAATGCCTAACACTTCGCCGTCTTTCAGCCGCCGAACGACGTTGCGCAAAACTTTGGAATCGTTCAGAACAACCTCCATGCCGGTTACATTCCGAACCTTGTTAAGAAGTTCATCGGTCAGTGGATTTTTCTGCCGCCGGGCAATGGAAAACATCGGAATTCCAGCCAGTTTACAGGCCACGCCGCCCAGATCCCAGTTGCCCATATGGGCCGTAGCGAAAATAAACGCGCCGTTTTTCCGGTAAATTTCCCGCATGGCGGTGATGCCGGTGTAGAGCGGCATGCGCTTAAGCTTTTCCGGCGTCATTTTTCTGAACCGCGCCGCTTCGACGGCATTAAAGCAAATATTCCGAAACGAAAGCCAGGCTGTCCGGTTGCGTTCTCTCGCACTGAACCGGTCGCCGAACACCTGCTTCAGGCGCGACTCAGCCTTATCCCGCCGGTAACGCAGGACGTAAAAGAAAAACAGCCCGATTCCTGCGCCAAAAGCCATCGCCGCATATAACGGCAGAATATTTGCAGCCCGGAGCACTCCGCGCAGCAGAATATATTCAACCCTGTGTTTGATCCGGTGTTTCATGAGACAAACTTATATACAAACCTGACGCATTTGTACTCCGAATTTATCTGAATAATACACATTTGTGCAAAACGGGCGGAGAAACCCGACAGAATTAGACTTTGGTTGCCTGCCTGTGCGTGTACGCACGCAGACTGAACCTTTATCGTAAGACTCTTTCATTCTCTATGTACCGCTGATTTTATCGGCGCTTTCGGTCTGACCCTTGCCCCCGGCTTTCCGGTTTGAAAAGAATCGTGAAAACGCCCTGCGCGGTCACTTCGCCGATCAGGGTAAAGACATCTTCTTTCGCCGGATGCAGATTATAGTGGTGGCTGCGCACACCCTGAATCAGCGTCGGAACAACCGCCAGCATCAGATGGTCCCCGTCGAAAGATGCCTTGAAAAGAAACCCCGCCTTTTCTTTGACAATCCGGTCATTATTCAACGCATGGACCCAGTCCGCCGCAACGGACGGCCCGCCTGTCTTTTCATTGAGGGTCACTTTTCTTATGGCATTCGGCATGTTCGTAACATAGCGAAAAAATACCGTTCTGTAATTACAGAGAAAGCAGATAAAGTTCCAGGTCACGAACCTGTTCATCCGTCAGCTTTCCGGTTTCGGCCAATGTTCCGGCATGGTCATGCGTTTTGAGCACGTCCCGCATGGTCGCGGCGCGTCCGTCGTGCAGATACGGCGCGGTTCGCCAGCTTTCAATGAGCGTCGGAGTATCGACCGGTTTGCCGATATCCTGTCCCTTGGTGGTGCCGACTTCATATAATTGCAGGTCGGTAAACAGCGGAGCCGGATGGCAGGAAATGCATCCTGCCTGTTCGAACAGTTTTTCCCCGCGTTGCGCCGCTTCGTTCAGTTTTCCGTTGACCAGATACGGACTGGGAACAGGTTTAAGGTTTTTGAGATAGGCATCAATGGCCAGCATGTCTTTTTCCGGGCGAACGGCGAACTGAATGAATTTCATGCCGGTACGAACCGCCGTTGATGCATCCGCCCGAACGCCGAGCGACATAACGCGCGGCGTCTGATGGGCCAACAGCATGGATCGCGCATTTTTCGGGTTGCCCATGCCGTCGTTGAGCAAATCCCAGTTGAGCCCGTCGGTCCGGGCATCCGGATGGCAGGTGGCGCAACTGAGCCAGTTCTGGAAGCAGAGCCCGGCATCGTTAAAATTGATTTCACCCTGCCGTTCCTGAGTGATGGCCATGCCGGGATTGAGCTCCAAGCTTTTTACAACGCGCCCGAATTCAAGGTCAACACAGTCAATAGTGTCAGAAAAATAATCGGCCACATAAGCGGTGCCGCCTTTAACCGCGACAGCCCGCGGCCCGTTCCCGTTGAGTTTGATGCGCCTGCGGATTCCGGAGAGAAACGAGAGGTTGTTATGCGCGTTGAGATGGGCGGCGGCTCCGGACGCAGCGGATTCTTTTTCAATTTTTTCCGTCATGGCCGCCAGATCAATCAAGCTGATTTCATGATTCCCGGCCGAGCTGACAATGAGCATTTTGGCATCATCGGAAAACGCGATCGCCCACGGATTGGCGAACCCCTGATCGACATCGTCGAGCAGAACGGTGTATTGCAGTGAGAGATCGGATACCCGGATCACACTGAGTGCATCGGTATTGATCCAGCCGCGTTCGAGCTGCGTGGTCGGCACCAGATAGCGGGACATCAGATGCGTGGCGTAAACATACCTGCCGTCCGGGGAAACCTTGAGACCGCGTATGCCCTGAGAACCGTTCACCAGCAGAATGGTTTTAACGGTTCGATCCGCAGTGCTGATGGCGGAAATTTTGGAGGCAACATAATCGACATCGGCAGGCCCGTCGGGAAGATGGTTGGCCGCAAACAGCGTTTTGCCGTCGGGCGTGATGTCGGCGGCGATCGGCTCGCGCAGAACCGGAACCCGCGCAACGGTTTTTCCAGTGGTCAGATCGACGAACGAAACATCGTTGTTGAAGCGGTTGCAGACATACAGCATTTTCCCATCCGGTGACAGCACCGGCGACATGGGCGTATGGCCGGTTTGAATTTTCTTATCGATTGTTCCGGAGATCGGATCGGCAACAAAAACGGAGCCGTTCGCCCCGCCGCCGGTTACATAGAGCTTGCCGAAAGAATCCTGTGTCAGACCGCTCAAGAGGTCGGGGAACGAAATCGTTTTTGTAATCGTACCGGAATCCGCATCAACGCAGAGAACGGACTGCCCGGTCGCCGCTGTGATCAATGCGATTTTACCCTCTGGAGAGAAATCGATGTCGCACGGCGAAAGATACGACTGCGCCCCCGCACGGCCAACGCCGAACAGCAATACGGCTATGAGCGAGAAAAACCTAACCCGGCAGCGCCGGAACAAAAAAAGAATTTCCTCGCAGAGGCGCAAAGCCCGCAGAGCAGGTTGTACCGCGTAGAAACTCTCTGCACGGCTATCTATCCACTTCTTGTTTTTTTTGCACATTTTTTCAAATGAATCCTGCCGGCAAGCAGACTTTAAGAGAAGTTGTCCGCAGATTTGCACAGATTGACACAGATGTTTCTCTTCAGGTTTTTCTAAAGCCCCTCTGCGGAAATCTGCGTTTATCTGCGGATAACCTTTTTGGTTGCGGCTTTGCCTCGCCAGGTTCTCTGCGTCTCTGCGAGGAATAAAAAACCATAACGGATCTCTTTTGGCTGCGGATGCGCCGCACGGGATTTTTGTGTTAAAAACCCCGCCGCACACAGGCTGAGATTTAAACAGAGAAGAACTAAATCGTGACATCGTTTTACCTTTTGAGTATTTCAAGTTCTTCCTGCCTGCGGCGCATCTCCAGATTGCTGCGATAAGAAAACTCGGCTGAAAAAATTTGGTGTCAATCGGTTTTCTGAATTCACTGGCGGCCCCTTTTTTGCCCCCTTTTCCAATGGGCGGACAAACCATTCTCCTCCGGGTTACCGGATTTTTAATTTCAGAAATTCATCAACGGTCAGCCCGGCGGCGCGAATGAGACTGCGCAGCGTCCCCTTGGCGATCACCTTGTGATCGGGCACAGAGAGCGACGCTATATGACCGTCTTTAACAAGAATGATGTGACTGCCGCGCTGCCGAACAACCTCCCAGCCGTCACGCTGAAAATACTGAACGACTTTGCGTCCGCTGAGCTGAGGAATCGGCGGCATCAGGCCATAACCTCGACCTGACAGGTTTCGACGGTCAACGGCATTCCCCGCTCGGAACGCACTTCCAGACAGGCGGCGATGGCTTCCCGGATGTTGCGCAAAGCATCGTCATGGTCCTCGCCCTGACTGACACATCCGGGGATGGCAGGACATTCGGCGATCCACGCGCCGTCCTCGTCGCGGTAAATTGTAGTCATAAATTTCATGGCTGTTAAGATAGTTCCTCTCCGCCCAGTTTGCAACCCCGCCCTTATTTTGATTTTTAGGCATGCCGCGGACGGAACACCAGAGCCCGGTACGCCACCAGCCGTTTCCAGCCGTAAAAGCGAATCCCGAACCGCCGCCGGAACGGACGGAAAATTCAACCTGAAAAAACCGCTCTACAGCGGAGACGCTACCCCCATGCCAAAAATAAATCACAAAAAAACCTTGGGACGTTCTTTGAAACCTGCTTATTAAAAGCGTTTTATACGTTTATTCACACAGCGTTGTCGGCGGTCGGTTAAAGTGCACCACCCCTGGTCGATTCAAAATGCACCACCTTGAGGAATAATTTTGCTTCTATTTTCCGCTTTCTAAACCCGAAA
>JALOTS010000338.1 GCA_025457785.1 Pontiellaceae bacterium
GCGGTGGTTCTTCCGGACAGTCCGGTTCAAATGAGCTGTACGTTGACTGGCGGCGTGTTGAAAGCGACGGTCTCCGGCGAAGCAGGGCGGGTGGCGGAAATTAAACTGAAGGTGCTTTGTGCGTAGAAAACAGTATTTTAAAAATGAACCCGGTGATCCGGCTCCGTGGACTTGCTCCGTTCGCCGCCGCGCCCGTTTCGGCGAAGTGGACGCGATGGCGGTGATGTGGCATGGCCATTACGCCGTTTTGTTCGAGGAAGCTTCGACTGAGTTGCGCCGCGAATGCGGGCTGACCTACGAAGCGTTTTTCGAATCCGGTCTGCGTGCGCCGGTCGTTCAACTGCATGTCGATTATCACCACTCCCTCTTTCTGGATCAGCTTTTCACGGTTACTGCCGCGCTGGTCTGGACCGAAGCGGCGCGCCTGAACATCACCTACGAAATTCGGCGCGATGACGGTGTACTGGCGGCCACCGGTTATACGGTGCAACTGTTCACCTCTTCCGCCACCGGCGAAACCTGTTTTACCGTTCCGGAGCTGTTGCAGCGCTGCCACGAACAATGGAAGGCCCGCGAAACGGCATGATCACGGTGGTTGCAACAGCCTGTGATTTGATCACCCCGTACGGCATCGGGCTCGATGCCTGCTGGTCCGGCTTGCGGAGCGGCGAATCCGCGCTGTCTAAAGTGAATCGTTTTGAAACCGCGCCGTTTCACAGTTCTTGGGCCGGCGTGGTTCCGGGGCTGATGTACCGTCAAGGAGCGTCATTGGTTTTCCAAATGCTGGAAAAACTTTTTCCAACCGCTGGAAACGACATTCCTGCTGATGCCCGCCTTTTTTTGGCTACGACAACCGGCGAAGTAGATTTGCTGGAACAGGCGGTTCTCTCCGGTTCCGGTTCGGTTCAGGAAAGCGGACTCGACCGGCTGCTCAAAAAAACGCGGGCGCTGTGCGGCGTTCAGGATGGCGGCATGGTCGTTTCCTCTGCCTGTATTTCTTCAACCGCCGCGATTGCGCTGGGTGCGGCGGCCATTCGTGACGGCGAATGCGACTGTGTACTGATCGCCGCCTGCGATGCGGTGACGGAATTTGTTTTTTCCGGGTTTTCCTCCCTGATGGCGCTTGATCCTGACGGAGCGCATCCGTTCGACGCAAACCGCAAGGGACTGAGCGTCGGCGAAGGCGCCGGCTGGCTTCTATTGATGAGCGATGACCGCGCCCGCCGCGAAAACCGTTCAATCCTTGGAACGGTCGATGGCTGGGGTCTCAGCAATGACGCGAACCACATGACCGGGCCGTCGCGTGACGGCGCGGGCCTTGCCCGTGCGATCCGCACCGCGCTGCGGCTGGCCGGAACCGGTGAAAAGGAAATCGGCTTCATTTGCGCGCACGGAACCGGCACGCCCTATAACGATAACATGGAACTGCTGGCCTTTCGTTCGATCTTTTCTTCGCTCCGTCCGCTGTTTTCGGTTAAAGGCGGGACGGGACATACGATGGGCGCGGCCGGTCTGATTGAAACGATTCTGACATTCAGGTGCCTTCAGGAGGGCTGCGTTTTGCCGACGGTTAATCTGCGTCAGCCCGACGAACTGGCCGTCGGACAGGTTTCCGCCGAGTCTGTGCCGACGTCTGCACGGGTCGCGCTGTCCACGAATGCCGGGTTTGGCGGCGTAAACGCCGCGCTGGTTCTTTCTGCGGAGGGGCGCTCATGATTGCGGTTCAGGGTATCGGCTGGCTGGATGCGGCGGCGTACGGACAAATCCGCCGCCGCGTTTCCTTCCCGTATGCCGAGCGCATGACCCTGCGCGAGCTGGGTAAGAGTGAAGGGCTGTTCGCCTATCCGATCAAAAACTACGGACGCTTCGAGCCGGTCACCCAGCGGATCTGCTGCATTACCGCGCTGGCGCTGCAGGATGCCGGAATCGACTGTGCGGAAGGGCTGCGCCACGAAATCGGCCTGCTCGGAACCAGTCCTGACGGCTGTTTGCAGTCGAATCTCAACTATTTCAAAGACTATGTGGACGGCGGACGGACGCTGTCGCGGGCCAATCTGTTCATTTATACGCTGCCTTCCAGCCCGCTCGCTGAGGCGGCGGTTCATTTCGGCTTGCAGGGGCCGCAGCTTTATCTGCGATTGTTGGACGAATCGGCGGCGCCGCTGATTCGGCAGGCTGCCGGAATGATCCGCCGGGGCGAAACTGAAAGAATGCTGATTTACCGGCTTGGCGCGGACGCAGATCTTTGTATGGTAATCGGGAACACAACGCAGCCGATCTGTTCACTGGAACAGGCTGTCGCGGTATGTAAAGGTACCGGTGACGGCCTGCAGCAAATTTCAGAGTTAAAAAAAATAGCGGAGCATTATGAAAATTAAACTGATTTATCCCAAATGGCCGAAGATGCCGAACCAGCCGAAGTTTCACCTGCCGCCGCACGGCCCGGTCTGCTTCGCCGCGACCGTCCCGGATGAAGTCGAAATTTCCTTCACCGATGAACATGTTCAG
>JALOTS010000339.1 GCA_025457785.1 Pontiellaceae bacterium
CGTTAAAGGGGAGTCGCTGCGTTTTTCCGAAGAGGGCGTAAAACACGCGCTGCGCCACCTGCTCATCCCGCTGTGGAACTCCTACAGCTTCTTTGTTACTTACGCCAACGTCGATAAGTGGGAACCCGGCAACTCCAAGCTCGGCGAAAGCGAAAATCTGCTCGACCGCTGGATCGAAAGTTCGCTGGCCAATCTCTGTCAGGAAGTGACGGCGGCGATGGATAACTACGACCTGCAGCGGGCGGTGCGTCCGTTTGTGACCTTTATCGAAGATTTAACCAACTGGTATATCCGCCGTTCACGCCGCCGTTTTTGGAAGAGCGAAGACGACGGCGACAAACAGCAGGCCTACACCACGCTCTATCATGTATTGATTGAGCTGTGCAAAATCGCCGCGCCGTTCACCCCGTTCATCGCCGAGGAGATTTATCGGAATCTTACGGGCAACCTTGCTGATTGTCCCGAATCTGTTCATTTTTGCGACTTTCCAAGCGCCGCCGGTGCGCGGCGCAATCCGGAACTTGAGCAGCAGATGCGCATTGTGATGGACGTGGTAGTCATGGGCCGTCAGCTTCGAAAAGACCATGACGCAAAAGTCCGTCAGCCGTTACGCCGGTTTGATGTGGTCAGCCGCGACAGCGCCTTGCTCAATCAGGTCGGTGAACTGAAGCAGATTATCGCGGAAGAACTGAACGTCCGCGAAGTGGTTTTTGACGACGATGAATCCGGTCTGGCGACGCTGAGTGCTAAAGCCAACTTTAAAACGCTGGGCCGTAAATTCGGCAAGCAGGTACAGGCGATCAATCAGGCGGTTCAGAAATTATCCGGCAGTGAGCTGCACACGGTGGCCTCCGGCAACGGGCTGTCGCTGAGCATCGGCGGGGAAACGTTCGAGTTGGCCGCAGAAGATATTTTGGTTGAGCGGATTCCCAAAGAAGGGCTGGCGGTGCAGTCGCAGGGTGCGCTGGTCGTGGCGCTTGATCTGGAGCTGGATGACGATTTAATCCGCGAAGGGCTCGCCCGCGAACTGGTCAATAATGTTCAGCAATTGCGCAAAACGACCGGACTTGACGTGACGGACCGGATTCATTTGAAAATTTCTTCGGATGAAGCGGTGTCTGGCGCCGTTGCGGCTTTCAAGGACTATATCAAAGCGGAGGTTCTCGCGTTGTCACTTGAAACTGCGGCGAGGGAAGGTGAACCCGTCGATCTGAACGGTCACGCCTGCGTTATCGCGATAGAGAAGGCTTAATGCATCGGTTTGCTGCCGGTGTGTGCCCGTCTGAGCTGAATGCGGCCGGCAGGCAGATACGCACAACGTTTTGACCGCAAGACCAAGAAGTTCACTGCTTTCGTTGCCGTCCTGCCTTCGTTGCCGTCCTGCCTTCGTTGCCGTCCTGCCTGCAGCAGGCCAGCCTCTGCCTGCGGCGGGCGTTGCGGAACCTCTCCTCTTTCTCTATTCGTTGTTTTTTTTCATCCGTTGGAAATTTCCTCTGAGGCCTTTGCACCTGCGCGAAAATTTGGTTGAAGATGTGCCGCGCCGGGTTTTTTCTTTGTCTGGGGCCGTCTTTCCCGTCTGCGGGTTTTCTTACTCTGAAGAATGACACGTTGTAAAACGACAATATATTGTCCTGGTCTTTCGGGGAAGGGCCTACATCCCTTCGACACGCCGGTCGCGCTCGATGTAAAAAATATGGTTTCCGATTGTTGTGAGATAACAAAGATCATCGGCCCAGTAGGGCAGGATGGATGCGGCGTGAAAGTGCGTAGCGCCCAGCGAGTTGTCCAACAGGCAGCCTTCTTCCAGCAGGTTGATCAGTTGCTGTGCCTGTTCATAGGGCTTGATTTGCTTTTCCGCGCGCTGAAACAGCGGGTCGAAATCCGGCTTGTCGCACCAAACGGGGGCCATACAGGAAAAGGCGCCGCGCTTGAGAACTTGCGGAACCATGCCGCACAGGGAGCCTTGTGCGCGATTCAGCATAACATTCAGTACCGCCTGCATCCCCTCGATTCCTTCGCCGCCCGCTTCCAGCACCATGCAGGCGGCGATTATCCGGCGGGCATCGCCGGTTAAAATATTGTCGGTCTGAGCGCGGGATATCCCCGGACTGAGCAGCAGGGCTGAAATTAAAAAAACGGGTTTCAGCATGTTTGTTGATTTTTCCCGGTGACGCAGTCGGAGGACAGAGAGGTTCCGTGTGCTGGAAAAGCCCTATTCGATGGTGTCGGGTCGAGAAATGCGAATCGGTTTGATATCCCACACCTTTTCGGCATATTCCCGGATGGTTCGGTCACTGGAAAACCATCCCATTTGCGAGACATTCAGAATGGCTTTTTCGGCCCACGCTTCCGGGTTGCGGAAGAGAAGATCAATTCGGTCCTGCACTTCGATATACGACCGGAAATCCGCCAGATAGAAGAAGGGGTCGCCGTGGAGGATGAAATCGTTGAAAATATCCATGAAGAGGTCAGGCTGCGACGGATCGAACGCATTGGTCCGGACGGCA
>JALOTS010000071.1 GCA_025457785.1 Pontiellaceae bacterium
TTTTTACCTGCTCATGGTTCTGCTGAATAAAATGATGGCAGGTGACCCGGAACTTGCGAAATGGTGCTGGGCGACCGGTCCGTCGCAGGTCGGTTTTTGGTTCTGGACGGTTTATGCCGTGGTGATTCCGCTTCTGGGCCTTTTTTTACCGAACGGAAAAACGGTTTGCGCCACCTATCTGCTTATGCTCATGGGCCTGTCGTTTTATCTCTATATGCCGATTGCGTCGGATCAAAACCCGCCGATTAACTGGGGTTATCCGCGCACATGGGAGGGTTTCATGCATGCCATTACCCGCGGACAGTACGAGCGGGTTACACTGACGGATGTCTTCTCCCGCGTTTTTGTCGAACAGGTGGGTGCGTTTTTGAATGACTTGCAGGCGCAGTTTTTTGAACCGGTGGCGTTTTTGGGCGTTATTCCTTTTGCCTTTATTCCGTTCTTCGGAAAAAACGGTTCATTGTGCTATCGGAGGCGGATTAACCGCTTAACTTACTTTGTCTGGTTCAATGTTTGGGCGCTGTTTTTGAGTGTTGTCGCCCTGGCATTGTATCCCGCAGGAGGTGTTTCCAGTTTAATTGTTTTTATTCTTACATGTATTTTGTCGCTCGTTTTAATGTCTTTTCCCGTGATTAATCGGCTGCATGATTTGGGCCTGTCCGGCTTCTTTTCGTGGGTCATGTTAATTCCGGGGGTGAATCTTGTTTTTCAGATGTATCTTTTTTTAAAAAAAGGCACGAAGGGTCTGAACCCGTATGGTGACGATCCTTTGGACGGGTACGATGGAGAAGGCGATAACAACCGGATATGGATCTTTACGACTGTGGCCGCGTTCATTGGCGTGGGGATTCTTTTCATCATTCTCCAGAATCCGAAAATTGATATGCAGACCCTGTTTATCGCACGGGTTCAGTATATTCAGTCTCATGCCGTTTATGCGATCTGGATCGGTTACGGACTGCTGCTGATGATGGCGTGGCTTCAGGCATTGGTTCGTAACAATTTCCTTACAAAATGGGTCGGGACGGCGCTGGTGTTTCTGCTGCCGTTTTCGCTGATTTACAAAAATTACTTCAATGAAAAACAGTTGAAATATGTCGGCGGTTCCGAGCAGAACGGCCATGATTTCGGCTGGCAGTTCGGCAACTGGCAGCTGCGCGGCGTTGAGGGAATCAAGGACGACCTCTGGTATTACTGCGGAAAAGATCAGGCGAAGTTTGATGCCGAATGGGCGAAATATCCCAATCCAGCCTATCCTCCGCCGATGGGAACCAACGCGCTGTTTTTCGGCGGCACCGATCCGGGGCGCTTTGTTCCGACCTATATGATTTACTGCCCGCAGGTGCGGCCGGATGTCTATCTGATCACCCAGAACGCGCTGGCGGACGGCACGTTCATGGCGGTGACCCGTGATTTGTATGGCGATCAGTTGTGGATTCCTTCGCCGGAGGACAGCAACCGGGCGTTTCAGGAGTTTGTGCAGGGAGTTCAGGCCGGCCGGATTGATGCCGGGGCGGATGTGAAAATGGAAGGTGGACGGGTTCAGGTGACCGGTGTCGGCGGCGTGATGCAGATCAACGGCATTCTTTGCAGACAGATTTTTGATCACAATCAGTATGTCACCGAGCTGAAAACAGATGAATCGACCCGTCAGTCCGGTGCCGCTGTGGTTCCGTTTGATCCGGTCGGCCCGGACGGTAAAATGCGCCGGCGGGAGTTTTTTGTCGAAGAAAGTTATGTCATTCACTGGATGTATCCCTATCTCACGCCGCACGGAATCATTATGAAGCTCAATAATGAGCCGACGGAAATCACCCCGGAAATAGTTAAAAATGATCGCGATTTTTGGGATTGGTATGTGAACCGGCTGGTGAGTGACTCAAAATTCATTCGGGATATTGTTGCCCGTAAAACGTTTTCCAAGCTGCGCAGCGCCATTGCGGGACTTTATGTTTCCCGCGGCAATATGGCCGAAGCCGAGTATGCTTTTAAACAGGCGGTGCAGCTTTATCCGATCAGTCCGGAAGCGGTTTTCCGGCTGGCGGAACTGTACATGCGCCAAAAACGGTTTGATGATGCCGGCAGTGTGGTTTCCCGTTTCATGGAACAGGATGAGCATAATGACGGAGGGAAGGCTTTAACGAATCAAATTGAGCAGTTAAGAAAGATGGATGCCCGCAAATGCGATCTGGAAGTGCGGTTGCGTTCCGGAACGGCGCTGGATATCAACGAGGCGCTTGAACTGCTTCAAATTTACAACGCATTTCAGGATTACGCGCTTTTTGATCAGTTGGTCGGGACGCTGCTTAATTCCGAGATGCCTCAAAACGCGATTCTGCAAATGGCGCAGGTGCTGGCTCAGATTAAGAGATATCCTTCTGCCGAACTCGTCCTGAAGAAATATCTGGGACTTCAGCCGAACGATTTCCGGATACAGATTGAGCTTGCAGCGCTGCAAATGGGAATGGGGCATCCGGAGTTTTCGCTCGGAACCATTAAACAGGCCGTTGAACGAGGCGGCGAACCGGTTCGTGCGCTGTTGCGCAAAGATCAGAGATTTCAACCCCTTTGGAATGATGCCCGCTTTCAGGAACTTGTTCCGCTGTCCGTTGAGCGAAAGTTCCCTTTAAAGGGGTTCCCGGATTCCGGAGGCTTTCCGGCATTCTGAGGGTTTCCATGTCCTGGAAAAAACGGGTTGCCGTTTCCAGAGACTGGAAATTTCTGCCGGTTTTTGATTATGAATGAAATGTCCGAAACACTTGCTCTGATCGCCGGGCGGGACGACTATCCGTTGTTGCTGGCCCGTTTCGCCCGCGCCTGCGGCGTGAAGCGGATTGTCGCCCTGGCGTTTAAAGGAGAGACCCGCCGTGATATCGCGGACGTAGCCGACAGGGTCGTCTGGCTGCACGCCGGAAGTCTCGACGCGCTTCTTGATGCGCTCCGGCAGAGCGGCGCGCCGTGCGCTGTAATGGCCGGGCAGATTAATCCGAAAAATCTGTTTTTTGTCCGGATGGATGCCGCACTGCGGACTTTGCTGAAAAATCTTCCGGTAAAAAATGCGCACACCATTTTCGGGGCAATTACGGCGGAAATCGAAAAAACCGGTGTCCGGCTTTTGCCCGCCAGTTCGTTCATGCAGGACTGTATGCCTTGCGCCGGACTGCTCACCGCCCGCGCGCCGGATGCCCGTGAGCTGAATGATATTGCGGTCGGACGGCGCGTAATTAAAGAGACCAGCCATTTGGACATTGGACAGACTGTGGTTGTCAAAGAGGGAATGGTTCTGGCGGTCGAGGCCTTTGAAGGAACGGATCAGGCCATTCGGCGCGGCGGAAAACTCGGCGGGCGCGGCGCGGTCGTTGTTAAAGTTCCAAAGGCTGGACACGATATGCGGTTTGATATTCCGGTCATTGGAAAATGGACGCTCCGGTCGCTTAAAAAAGCCAAAGCGACCTGTCTGGCGATCGAGGCGGGCGGGGCCATCCTGCTTCAAAAAGAAGAACTGATCACGCAGGCCAATGCCCTGGGGCTGGCCATCACGGTTCTTGAAGGAAGTAAATGAGGTCACTGTTAGTTATAGCGGGTGAAAATTCCGGCGATATGCACGCAGCGGATGTGATTCGCGAACTGAACGCGACACGCTCCGATCTGGCGATATGGGGAATCGGAGGGGACCGGCTTCAGGCGGAAGGGGTCGAGCTGCTGCGCCATACCCGTGAAATGGACGTACTCGGCATTGCCGAAGTGGTTAAACGCTATCCGTTTTTTAAGCGCACGTTGAATCAGATTCTGGCAGAGGCGGATCGGCGCAGGCCCGATGCCGCGCTGCTGGTGGATTATCCCGGTTTTAATCTGCGGCTGGCCCGCGAACTCAAAAAGCGCGGCATCAAAGTTCTTTATTATATCTGCCCGCAGGTCTGGGCGTGGAATCGCGGGCGTATCCCGAAAATGGCCGAAATCATCGACCGGCTGATGGTGATTTTTCCGTTTGAAACGGAGGTGTTCAAAGGGGTCGGTTTGAAGGTCGATTTTGTCGGCCATCCGATGGTGGACGAATTGCGCGAATTTCTCAAAAAACCGACAGAGCCGCTGCCGTGGAACGGGTCGAAAAAAATCGCGTTGCTTCCCGGAAGCCGCAGGCAGGAGATCACTTATATCCTGCCGCCGCTGCTTAAAGCGGCCGTCAGGCTGGAGGCATCCTGTCCGGATATTTCCTTTTTAATTCCGGTTCCGGAGTGCCGGGTTGCGCTGGCGGAATCCATTTTAAATAAAACCAATAAGCTTCCGAAGAACGTTTCAATTGCGGCGGGCTTGGCCCGCGAGGTACTCAAACAGGCCGATTCCGCCTTTGTTGCCTCCGGCACGGCGACGCTGGAGGCGGCTCTGCTGCACTGTCCGACGGTGCTGGTCTATCGCGGGAGCTTTGTAAACTATCTGTTTGTTCGTGCATTGATTCGCATTCCGTGGCTGGGCATAGTCAATATTGTTTTCGGCAAAGAGATTATGCCTGAACGGCTTCAACGGCAAATGCATCCGAACAAACTGGTTGAAGCGATGATCCCGCTGATGAGCAATACGCCGGACCGCAAGGGGATGATTGAGCATTTCCGGATGTTGGAAAACATGCTCGGCACCGGCAGTCCGGCAACGCGTGTGGCATCAATTATTGATGTGGAAATTCCCCGGAAACCCCGCGAGGTCTGTTAGGCCAGAAAGCGGGCGGTAAGACCGCTGTACCCGTCGATCCGCCGGTCACGCAGGAACGGCCAGTTCCGCCGGACGCTTTCGCTGCGCTTTCTGTCGAGTTCCGCGATGATTTCGGTTTCGCTGTTCGTATCCGCCTGCGCCAGCAGTTCGCCCTGACATCCGGCGACAAAGCTCGATCCCCAGAATTGCACACCGCTGCGATCGCCGGATGACGGCTCAAAGCCGGTGCGATTGATGCTCAGAACCGGAATGCCGTTGGCGACGGCGTGTGCGCGTTGAATCGTAATCCAGGCATCGCGCTGACGGACTTTTTCGTCGCTGGAATCGGCCGGGTCCCATCCAATGGCGGTCGGATAAATCAGCAGATCCGCGCCCGCCATGGTCATCAGCCGCGCCGCTTCCGGATACCATTGATCCCAGCAAATCAGCACGCCGAGCATTCCTGCGGAGGTTTTAATCGGGGTGAAGCCGAGATCGCCGGGGGTGAAATAAAATTTTTCGTAATATCCCGGATCGTCCGGAATGTGCATTTTACGGTATTTTCCTGCAATGGAGCCGTCGCTGTCGAGCACGACTGCGGTATTGTGATAAAGTCCCGGCGCGCGTTTTTCAAAGAGCGAGGTGACGATTACCAGACCAAGCTCTTTGGCCAGTGAGCCGAAGAGTTCGGTGGACGGACCGGGAACCGGTTCGGCGAGGTCAAAACAAGCCGTATCTTCCGTCTGACAGAAGTAGAGCCCGGTGTGCAGTTCCTGCAGTGCAACCAGTTTTGCGCCCTGTGCCGCGCAGCGGCGGATCGCTGCGATGCTTTTCCCGACATTGGTTTTCCGGTCAGCGCAGCACGACTGCTGAACCAGTCCGATGTTTAACTGGGTATTCATGGGGTCATGTTTAAAAGAAACCTCACGGTTCCGTAATTTTACTGGAACGATTATTTAGACGGAACCGGCGGTGCTGTTTCGAGGGGGATGTACTCAGGATCCGGTTCCGTTGATTCAGGATGGATCGGTTCTATTAGTTCAGCCGGGGCAGGTTCAACGACTTCGATCGGAGTGTATTCTTCTGTATCGGGAGGGACTTCCGCCGGTATAACCGGAATGGATTCCACAGGCGGAACAGGTTCCGTTTCCACGGAGGGGAGAAGAGGAAGCACGATCACGGACGGGGCCGGTTTCACGGGCGCATTCGTCTGAACGGATGTTTCCGGAGGAACCTCCTTCAGTGTTTTGGCCTTCTCTTTTTCGGCTTTGTCGTTTTTCTTTTTGTCCCGTTTGCTTTTCATCGGGTCTTTCGGCGGTTCGTCGTTTTTCAGCGGGCTTCCAGACCAGCCCCGCGGCCAGAGCGTCTCATTTGCATCGGAGGATTCCAGACGGCGTTTGGCTTCGCTTTGAGCCTGTTCCGGGTTGGTCAGCACGTAAGGTGTCAGGAGAACGACCAGTTCGGTGCGATCGTCTTTATTGTTGTGGGTGCTGAACAGCCAGCCGATCAGGGGAATGTCGCCGAGAATCGGAATTTTTGTTGATCCCTTGGCGGTTGATTTCCGCACCAGTCCTCCGAGTACAACCGTTGATCGGTCTTGAACGGCGACAGTCGCGCTGACCTCACGTTTGGAAATAATCGGAACTTTGTTTCCGTCAATTTCAAGTTCGCCGTCGATGTCGTCGGCTGTCTGTTTGATTTCCATGACTACAAACCCTTGCGGGTTGATGTTGGGCGTGACGGTAAGCGTGATGCCAATATTGCGATATTCATAGGTGGCGCGGGCGCTGTACCCCTCATAGCTGCTGCCGCCGCTGTTGATAGAAGACGAGACGACCGGTCGTTCTATGCCGGACGTAATAGTCGCTTCAGTATTGTCTGTGGTCATTACAACGGGGGTTGAAAGGATACGGGTTCTGCTGTCAACTTTGCTTGCACTGATCAGCAGTTTTGTGTCGAGTTTCGGGAAAATACCGTAATAATTCATGCCGGAGCCCAGTCCGCTTATGATGGAATTTGTAATATCGGTCGGTGTTCCTATGAAATTGCCCACATGCTGCTTCGGAGCGTTCGGCATTTGAGAGTCATAGACCCATTTAATGCCGGTATCCAGATCGTCTGTCAGAGTGACACTGAGGATGATGGCTTCGATCATGACCTGTTCGAGCATGACATCGAGGCCGGCGATGACCTCTTTGATGGCGGCGATGTCGGATTTGCGGCCCATCAGGAGCAGGGAGTTGGAGCGTTCGTCGGAGAGGATCTTGGTGTCGGCGGAAAGGCGGCCCATTGCGCTTTTCGCGTCGGCGCTGATTTCCGCTCCGGACGATTCCGCGCGCTGAACGATTTCATCAACGGTTTTACTGCCTTCTACATTGCCGGCTCCGGGGGCCTTGCTTTTTTCAGTGGCTTTGGCCGCGCCGACGAATTCATTCAAAACGCTGGAGATGTCTTTGGCTTTGGCATATTCCAGATTGATCACTTCCACGACGACGGCGGGGTCAACCGGAACATCGAGCACCCGGATGAGGTTGTCGAAAAAGTCGAAGTTGGCGGCTTTGGAGAAAATGATAATCAGGTTGGTGCGGTCGTCGGAAACGAGTTTGACTTCACCGACGATCATTTCCGGCTGCTCTTCCTGCTGTTTGGCGGTATCGGTGCCTGTGCCCGGACGGGGTGCGCGCATAACACCGGGAATGGAGCGGACGTTGCTTACAACGACGGGCTGTTCTCCCTGCCGCGTTTTTGCCGCATCGATGAGTTCTCTCAGTTTCCCGGAAACAGTGGCCGCTTCGGCGTATTTAAGCTGATAGATGCGCGGTTCGATTTTTTCTGCGGGCTGATCCACAAGATTGATCAGCTCGACGATGCGGGCGATGTTCGCGGAGGTGTCGGTCAGGAGAATGCTGTTGATGCGTGTCATTTCGATAATGTTTCCATAGCCGTGAATCAGGCTTTGAATCAGCGGCTGAACATCGGCAAAAACGACGTAGCGCAGGGGGATGACCTGAGAGATCAGCTGGTCGGCTTCCGTATATTTCTGTTCGGGGTTGAAGGGGGTGAGTCCGATTCCTTCCTGCCGCGCGGAGCCGATCGAGACGGCTTTAAGGAATTTTTCGCCCATCGGGATGAGGGCGATTCCGTTGATCGAAAGGACGGTTTCGATGGCCTGCTTGGCTTCCTCCTGGGTGAGCTGGCGGCCTTTCAGAGTGATCCGGGCGCTCAAATCCGTCTGTTTGATAAGGGTTCGTTCGGTCCAGCCGCAGTACAGATCAATCGCCTGTTCCAGAGGGGCGTCTTCAAAGCTGAGCGAAATAAGCTGTTCCTGTGCCTGCGTCTGCGAAGCGAACACTGCCGGCAGAACGATCAGCATGATTTTACAGATAGTTTTCATAGTTGTCCTCGTTTAATCCGTTTTCCGGATATCAAATCTTTTGCTGTTTGGAAGCTGTTATTCACTGAGTAATTCACTTTCCGGGCCGGGTTCCTGCGCTGTGTCCGGCGCGGCCGGAGTTTCTTCCGCCGGAGTTTTCTTTGGCGGGTTCGCTTTGCCGGTTCCTTTTTTTTCTATCCGGTAGGCACAGTCAATCGTCATGCTTCCGTTTAAAATCCGGTTGCGCTGGGCATCGGGCGTGGCGGTGAGCTGAAGCACGTCAAAACGAACGCCCTGTTTCTGGAGATCGTAGAGGAATCGGGTGAGCGAGCTTAAGCTGCCTTCCCATTTGCAGGTGATTCCGAGTTCGTAGAGGTTTCCTGTTTGCGCGTTTTTCCCGGGGATGGTTCGGAGCAGATTCAGCCCGTTATCGTTCGCGGTGCTCGTAATGAGTTTCAGCAAAACGGCTGTGACCGCGGTTTTTTCGTCATAAACCGTCAGTTGCGACTGAAGTTCCTGCAGTCGGCTGTACCAG
>JALOTS010000340.1 GCA_025457785.1 Pontiellaceae bacterium
ACCACGCCACCAATGTGCTGATTCATACCGGCACAGTCATTGCCCTGTTTCTCGTGCTGCGCAATATGACCGGTTCGCTGTGGCGCAGCGCACTGGTTGCGGCGCTGTTTGCCATCCATCCGCTGCGGGTTGAATCGGTTGCCTGGGTCTCCGAGCGCAAAGACGTGCTCAGCGGTTTGTTTTTCATGCTGACCCTCGGCGCCTATGTGCGGTTTTCCAGACGGATGGAAGATGGCGGGTGGCGGGCGGCAAAGGGAAGTTACGGGCCGGTTCTCGTCCTTTTTGCGCTGGGGCTGATGAGCAAATCCATGCTGGTTACTCTGCCCTGCGTGCTGCTCCTGCTCGATTTATGGCCGCTCAACCGCTTTTCGGAACCGACTCTTAAAAAAGCCGGGAAATTGATTCTCGAAAAAATTCCGCTGTTTCTGCTGAGCCTGATTTTCTGTGCAGTCAGCAGATTCCCTCTCACATTCGATTCTTAAATGTAATCTGTTCCTACAGAGTCTATGTTGTTCAACTTTTCCGGCCAACGAATCTGGCCCTGTTTTACCCCTATCCCGCCCGGATAGCCCTTCGTCATATTGCGGAAGCTTTTTCTTTCGCCGTTCCCGTCTTATGGATTGTCTGGCATCAACGGAAAAAACGTCCGTTTCTATTGGTCGGCTGGCTCTGGTATTTGGGAATGCTCGTGCCTGTGATTGGATGGGTACAGGTGGGCCTGCAGGCTCACGCGGATCGCTACACCTACCTGCCTCACATCGGGCTGCTGCTCATGCTTGTATGGCTGATTCCCGCGTACCGGATGGAAAGGGGCATCAGCCGAGGGACCGTCGCAGTCCTGACCGTTTCCGTTTTGTTGACTCTTGCCGGTTTGTCCTATAAGCAAACAACGGTCTGGAAAAACAATCAATCCGTATGGGAACACACCCTGAACTGCACAAAGAACAATTATCTGGCCTGCGCCAATCTCGCCAAGGAATTTGAACGACAGGGACAGTTCGATCAGGCCATCGAACTCACTGCACAGGCGATTGCATATCATCCTGATTCCAGGCTTTATAACGAACTCGGGAATCTTTTCAGAAAAAAGGGGATGCTGGATGAGGCTCTTAAACAGATTGAAAAAGCACTGGAAATGGACCCGAATCAAATGAATACCCTCTGTAACAAAGCCAGCGTTTTTTTGCGCCAGAACCGGATTGAGGAGGCGTTTGCCTGTTACCGCCAGGCGATGGAGCAAAACCCGAACGATGCCCGGATTCCCGCGAAAATCGGGGTGGAACTGGTGAACCGGGGACGGACGGAAGAAGCCGTTCCCTATTATGAAAGAGCGGCGCAGCTTCAGCCGGACAGTGCAGAAGCTCAGGTGGAGATCGGACGTCTTCTTGTGAATACGGGGAAGCCGGAGCAGGCAAAAGACTATTTTATCAAGGCGCTAAACCTAGACCCCAGACAGCCCGGCATTTACACCTATATCGGAGACGGATTTCTTCAGATGAAACAGTATCCGGAGGCCGTGAAATTTTTTAAACAGGCCTTGACGTTCAAACCGGATTTTTCAGCCGCGCAGGAGGGTCTTAAAAAAGCGCAGGCCGGCTTGTTTCAGCAGGAAAACTCCGCAACAAAACCGGATTAAGTTATTTGATCAAAACAGTTCAGAACAAAATAACGGGAGAGAGTCAGAACAGATTTCAACCACGGAATGCACCGAAGACACGGAAACATAAATCTCCTTATTTATTGCCGCCTCTCTGCCTTGGAAAAATATATGCGCTTGCGGGGTGCGCAAAAATGATAGATTCTTCGGACGATAAATCCAAGGAGACCGCGCTGTGATTAATGGGAAGAAAATTGTAGTCGTTTTGCCGGCCTATAATGCGGCGAAAACCTTGCGTCAGACCTATGAGGAAGTAAAGGCGTTGGGCATCGTGGATCAGATGATTCTGGTGGACGATGCCAGCGGGGATGAAACCGTGGCCATTGCCCGCGCGCTTGAAGGGATTCAGGTTTTTGTACACCCGCGCAACCGGGGGTACGGAGGGAACCAGAAAACCTGCTATCGCCTGGCCCTCGAGGCCGGGGCGGACGTGGTGATTATGATGCATCCCGATTATCAGTACACACCGGCTCTGATTCCGGCGATGGCCTCCATGATCGCCTCAGGGCTTTATCCCTGTGTTCTCGGGTCGCGCATTCTCGGCGGTCACGCGCTGAAAGGGGGTATGCCCTGGTGGAAATACGCAGCTAACCGGTTTTTAACTGCGGCGGAAAATGTTCTGCTGGGCGCAAAGCTGTCGGAATATCATACCGGATATCGCGCATTTTCACGCGAATTGATCGAACGGCTTCCGCTGGAAGAAAACTCAGATGATTTCGTTTTCGACAATCAGGTACTGGCGGAAATTCTGTGGCTGAACGAGACCATTGCGGAAGTGAGCTGTCCGACAAAATATTTTATTGAAGCATCCTCGATTAATTTCAGGCGCAGCCTCAAGTACGGGTTCGGGTGTCTGTGGACCGGCTTTAGTTTTCGTCTTTGCCGGGCAGGATTGCTGCGGTCACGGCGGTTTCGGGCTTAACGGGTCTGTTTTTTTCCAGCGACGGGAAAAAGGGGTTCCGGTGCGCCGTCTGATTGACACGCCGCAGGTGTAACGGTAGAGTCTGCGGCCTATTTATGAAAAATGACCTTCAACTCGAAACACTCCGGCACAGCACGGCCCATGTGATGGCCGCTGCTGTCTGCCGTCTTTATGATAATGTCCTGCTCGATATCGGCCCTTCAACCGATGACGGGTTTTACTACGATTTTGATCTG